>NZ_OU906733.1:230615-261350 GCF_918315375.1 Wolbachia endosymbiont of Chironomus riparius | reverse complement strand
TCTTATTTTGTTCGACTATTTTGGACACGGTCACTCAAGTGGTAATTTTATTAATTATACAATAAGCGATTGGCTCAAAAATTGTATCAGAGTAGTCAATGAATTAACAAACGATAAACAAATAATTATAGGCTCAAGTATGGGAGCATGGTTAATGTTTCTCACCGCATTAGAATTGCCAGAAAAAATAAACTCCTTAATCGGCATATCTTCTGCACCCGATTTCACTGAAGATCTAATATTTAAACAATTATCAAGTAAACAAAAAAAAGAATTGCTATCCGAAGGAATAATAAATTTTACTTCAGAACATGATAAAAATTGTACATATAAAATAACTAAAAATTGATTGAAGATGGTAAAAAAAATCTACTCCTTAATAAAATAAGTATAGATATGAACTGTCCTGTACGTTTATTGCATAGCATAAATGATAAGGATGTTTCATACCAAACTTCATTAAAACTATCAGAAAAAGTAAGGTCTAACGATGTTGAAGTCCATTTAATCAAATCGGCTCAACATAATATGTCTGATAACCGCTCGCTAGATATTTTATTTAAAATTGTTGAGGAATTTTTATTGCCATAAAACCTCATATATTTCTTAATCTACGAAAAAATTGTCTCAATAAAAAAGCACTTTCTTTTTCTAGTATTCCACCATAAATTTCTGGTATATGATTGCAATATTGAAATATCTGAGCACCATTTTTAATACCTCCACCCTTTTGATTATATGCTCCAAAATATAATCTCCTAATTTTTGCAAAAGAAATAGCTTGAGCACACATTGGACAAGGCTCAAGTGTTACATACATATCAGAATCATGAAGTTTTGAAATTGTACAAGATTGACTTATTGCTAACATCTCTGCATGTGCTGTTGGATCATTTAGCGTTATAGTCATATTATATACAGAGGCTAATATATTGTTTTCATTCACTATTATAGCCCCTACAGGTACTTCTCCATTTTTCTCAGCAATTTCTGCTTGCTGTATAGCAAGTTTCATGTACTGATAATCAAACATTTCTCACAACAACACTAGAAGTGTTAATTTATACATTTCACTGTTTGAATATTTTTTCATGCCATCCATTGAGCAGTTATACTATATTCACACAATTCTACCTCATACTTTTTGCATACATTATGACTGAAGGTCGTGAGCTATTTTGTTGTTGATTACCTCTTTCTTTGATTGCTGGTTCAATATTTTTTGCATGCATTATAACTGAAGGTCTTGAGTTATTTTATTGTTGGTTCTCTCTTTCTTTTGTTACTGATTCACGTAAAACAGAACCTAAACCCTTACAACCTGAATCTTGTTGACTTTTTTTCATTTTTAACCTCTTTTATTATATCTATACTAGTATATTATTTTATCTGTCAAGCGCTGTTTTTTATGTTATTAGTTTCACATATTGACGATCAAACATTTATTCCACACTTTTAACATTAATATTATTATGAATGCTGATTCATCTCTAGATTGTTAATTTTACTACTTGGATTTTTTTAACAACTATTGTAGCAAGCAATACAATTTTTACCGCTATGATTCCTCACCCTTAGATTGTAGACTCTACTACTTGGATTTTTTTCAACCACTACCTTACACGTTGCTGAAACTACACTTTCTGGGTAGTTGTGCTCTCTATTTATTTGATCTTTTTGCACCAGAGAAAATTCATTTACAGCTTGTTCTATATAATCTTTTGCTTCTTTTAGTGATTGAAAACTTTTAGCTTGTGTATTATTTCTTTTTTCTGTTTTTAGTGCTTTTTCTTCCTCTGTTTTTAAGTGGTCAATTATTATACGATCCATCATGATATCATCTATTATGCTTTCTCTAAAATATTCTTCCTCGTTTGTTTTCATTTGTCATTTTGCTCACTAATTTTGTCAAATTTCTGTTTTTTATCAACAGCTGCTTTAATAAACGAAGTAAAAAGGGGATGAGGAGCAAATGGTTTTGATTTAAACTCCGGATGAAATTGAACACCAACAAACCATGCATGATCTTTTAACTCAACTGCTTCTATATATAATTTATCTTCTGATATACTACTGCACATCATTCCATTTTTCTCTAAACTATCCTTGTAATTCAAATTCACGATATACCTATGTCTGTGTCTTTCGGAAATGGTAGTTTGACTATAGGCTTCAGCAACTATGGAATTTAGTTTTATATTACATGCATATTCCCCAAGCCTCATAGTTCCACCAAGGTTAACATTTTGATTGTTAATTAATTGAACAATAGGATTTTTACATACACAAAATTCTTCAGAATGTACATCCTCAAGTTTAATCACATTGCGAGCAAATTCAATAACTGCAAGTTGCATACCAAGACAGATACCAAAAAATGGAATATCATTTATGCGAGCATAATTTATAGCAAAAATTTTACCTTCTATTCCAGTATCACCAAATCCACCAGGAATAAGAATTGCATGAGAACTTTCAAGTTGTTTTTCTAAGTAACCTTCATTTATTAAAACTCTAGAATTTATCCAATTTATATTAATTTCTACTTTATTATTCATTGCCCCATGGTGTAATGCTTCTACTAGCGATTTATATGCGTCAGGAAATTCTACATACTTCCCTACTATAGACACATTAATTTTTTGCGTTGAATTTTGAATAACATTGACTATTTCTTGCCACAAAGTTAAACATGGTTTTGACTTGCTCAAACAAAAGTGCTTTAAAATTTGTGTATCAAGACCATATTGATTGTACAGCACTGGTAACTCGTATATGTGTTTCACATCTGGAGCAGGAATAACATTTAACAAAGGAACATTACAAAGATTAGCTATCTTTTCCTTTTGATTTTGGGAAATATCTTTTTCACTACGACACAGTATAATATCTGGTTGTATTCCTGCAAAATTCAGCTCACGGACAGAATGTTGAGTGGGTTTTGTTTTTAACTCCTGTGCTGCACTAAGGTATGGTAGCAAAGTTAAGTGTATGAGTATAACTCTCTGTTTTCCTAGCTGATAACTAATCTGACGTATAGCTTCAAGAAAAGGTTGACTTTCTATGTCACCTACTGTTCCCCCTATTTCACATATTAAAAAATCTAAGTTATCTATACCATTTGTAATAAAAGATTTGATTAAATCTGTTACGTGAGGAATAATTTGTACGGTTTTACCAAGATAATCACCACGCCTTTCTTTTTTCAGTAATTCGTAATATACTTTACCTGTTGTTATATTGTCACATTTTGTAGTTTGAATTCCGGTAAAACGCTCATAATTACCTAAATCCAGATCAGTTTCAGCACCATCACTTGTAACAAATACTTCTCCGTGTTGAGTGGGATTCATTGTTCCTGGATCAATATTTAGATAAGGATCAAGCTTTTTAATGTGTATTTTAAAGCCGTAAGCTTGTAATAATGCACCAACAGTTGAAGCAACTAAACCTTTACCAAGTGATGAAACTACTCCACCTGTTACAAAAATAAACTTAGTTTCAACCCTTCCTTTCATTCACTTTCAAATGGAACAGAGTTAGTTTTATTTTTTTGTTCCATCTCAATTTTTTCTATTATCGACTTTTTTTTAAGATCTTTTGAATATAACCCTGACAATAATAATGTATTGATAATAAATAATCCAGCAACTACTACTGTAATTTTAGTAAGCAGATTTGAAGAAGATTTAATAGGAACAATAGTGTTAAACCCTTGCTGTGAACCGCTGAAACCATCTAATGAACTACCTCTAGGTGGCTGCAAAAGTACCAAAGCAACCAAAACAATAACTAATGTTATCTGAAATATACCGAGTATAACTATTGACATTATATACAGCCCTTAAAATAAAAGTTTTATAGATATAAGATACTTAAGTCAAGCTTCTATGTTTAGTAAGTGTTTTACTTAAAAGATTTAATTTATTATCATATAAGAATATATAAACAAATGTTCGGTTAATGACTGAAGATTACAAAAAAGGACACAGGAAACGCTTAAGAGAAAAAATCATTTTAGATAATGGACAATCTCTGCTTGATTACGAAATTTTAGAGCATATTTTATATTCAGCATATAGTAGAATTGATGTTAAACCTATAGCAAAAAAATTGATTCATCACTTTGGAAGTCTAAGCAAAATTTTCAACGCTGAATTAGAAGCATTACATAATATCGATGGAGTGAATGACTCGGCAATATCAGCTATTTTTTGTGTAAAACAGGCTTTCGTTCGCTGTACAAGAGAAGAAATAAAAAAACTACCCATAATAAATAATTGGAAAAAATTACTGGATTATTTAAGAACTAGTATAGGAAAAATAAACAAAGAAAATTTTCGTGTGCTTTATATGAATAAAAAATACCATCTAATAGCCGAAGATATCAACAATGTTGGTACAATAGATCAAACTCCTATCTATATTAGAGAAATTATTAAACGTGCGCTTGTGATTGGTTCAACATCTATTGTAATATCTCACAATCATCCAAGCGGCGATGTAAACCCTTCAAACAGTGATATAGAGTTAACCAAGCTATTGGCAAGAGCATGTCAAAGCACAGGTATAGAATTAATAGATCACGTTATTATCGGATTTAGTAGTCACTTTAGTTTTAAGGAAAATCAGCTACTGTAAAAATTTAAGAAAAAATGATTAATTTAAATTCTAATTGGCATTATTATATATAATACATCTGGATCATTTTCATCTGTTATCATTGCAGCACTATTATTATCAATAAAGCTGAATTTACATTTATCTTTTATACAGGACAAAGCATCAAGTATATAACGTGAATTGAAACCTATTCCTAAAGGAATATCAACATAATTGATATCTATTGATTCAGTGGCATCATGACATTCTTGAGATTTCGAGTGCAGAGTTAATTTATTTTCTTGTAAAGAGAACTTTATAGATTTTATTTTATCAGTTACAACAACAGAAACTCTATCAACAACATCTAAAAGCTTTTTACTTTCAATAATCATACATTTATCCTGAAAGACAGGAATAACAGATTTATAATCTGGAAAAATTCCATCTATTAATTTTGATATTATAGTATACTCTCCACATGTAAATTTAACTTTTCTTTCCGAAAGTTTTACATTCACTGTATTATTTTCATCTAATATTTTTAATAACTCTATAACAGTTTTACGAGGTATAATGATAGAAAAATCTTTTTGAATTTCATTAGGTTTAGCTTTTTTTACGCATGACAATCGATGACCATCCGTTGCCACACAGCATAAAAATTGTTGATCCGTATGTATATATACTCCATTTAAGTTATACCTTGTATCATCCATTGATACAGAAAATTTAGTCTTGTTTAAGAAATCCAATAAATCTGTATTGAGTAAATTAAAATCATGTTCATAATCGTCTTTTTCAAGAAGAGGAAATTTACTCGAGACCACATTTGGTAAGGAAAAATTTGCGTTTCCACAAGAAATGAGTAATTTTCCTTGATTACTGACTTTGAAATTTACGTCCAAGTCAGTTGGCAATTTTCTCACTATATCATGCAAAGTGTGTGCTGAAACTTTCACCTCTCCATCAGCTAATATATTCGCAGGAAGTGATGCAAGTATAGAAATATCTAAATCAGTAGCCATAAATTTTATTATGCCATATTCCGCTCTGATACTTATACATGCTAAAACATCTATTGTATTACGCCTCTCAACTACTCCACTAACTTTAGATAAAGTATTTAAAAGGCTTGTGCGACTTACACTAAAACATATCTTCTCAGACACAGAACTCTGTATTTTATTTATCTCTATAATCTCTGACATTTTTCAGTTTAAAAAATATATTTTAATAATATTTATGCCTGACTTAAAGTAAAGAATTTTTCACAAAAGGTCTACATATTATGATTTGTTTTAATACTATACCTAGTGCAACTACGATTACTTAATTGTTAATAATTTGTAGTATAATTGGTATATGCATTTATAGTGAGGTACAATATTATGACAGAAAAAATTAAAAACACTAATCCAGTAATCACCTTGAAAACTGAAGCTCAAAAAATCGATTTTAGTGACATAAGAGCAGGTCAAGACAATAAACTAGCAAATTCTGGCGAGACAATGTTCTTAGATTTGCATAGGATGAATTTTATTATAAATGGTAAAAAAATAGATAGAAGCTTGCTTTTATTGCTAAAAGGAGGTGCTAATAACTTAAAATTCGAAGACTGTTTATCGGAGATTCTGAGTAAAGATTTAACAACTGACACGGACAAAAAGAGCCAAAGGAATTAGAAGACTTAGAACATTTAAAGTTTTTTTATGATATTGGTAAAAATAATGGCTCATTGCTACCAAAAAATTCTTTTGCAATGGAAGTTTTCAATGATTGAATAGAATGTCAAGTGAGAAATATGGTGACCTTATTGCAAAGATATGAAAAAACAAACGACCAAAAATGATGATTACTGCCCTTTTGTAAAAGAAGTTTTCAAAGAAATGTTTCAGTATGCTGGAGCAGAAGTTCCACATGATTCTATTTTAGAAGAGCTCATAACCAATTGTAACCAAGCAGGATATGAAGGTGGCCTTTGCGTTAAATTAGCTTGTATATTTCATGAATGCGGTTTAATTATAGGAAGCCCTGAAAAAAAAATAGATATTAATTGCGTTAATCCAAGCTATGTAGAGATAAAATCTGATATGGATTCACCTATATTCAAATATGAAAACCCAGAAAAAGAAATGTGTTCATTGACTAGTGAATTAAAATTCACACTTGAATCTAATGAACAAGAATCTGATAAGAATGTCAAGTACAAAGATGGTAAATTATTACTTACTGTTCCTAACGAATTAAAAAATTATACGATAGGTGAAAAAAAATTATTTGATGTAATTAAAGAATATTTTAAGGCATTTTGCAAAAAATTAGGATTTAATTTCGAAATGAAAATAGAACATAATTTTACCAAACCATCAGCAAACGGTCATTTAGAAGAGGTTAAACAGCCCATGCAAAGTATAAATCAAAAAGAAAATTATCAAACTACTACGTGGTATGTAGAATAAAATTCGTTAAATTAAAGGAAGAGTTTCAAACTCTTCCTTTAAATATCAAACTTGAATAAGTGCATTGGTAAGTGCTTTCTGCTAAAGCTATTCAAATATCTTAATGTATATATGTTGTCATTTTTCTTAATATTGCATTTAATGTTATTAAAATATTAATAACTTATGATATAATTAATAATATATTTAATAGTAAGGTATGACAGAAAAAATTAAAAACACTAATCCAGTAGTAGAATTAAAAGCACAAATAAAACAATTTGGTTTTGAAAATTTAAGAGCAAACAAGGATAATGCTCTGGCAAATTCTGGTAAACAGATGTATGAAGATTTTACTAGACAAAGTTTTATCATAAATGGAAAAAAAATAGATAGAAGCTTGCTTTTATTGCTAAAAGGAGGGTGCTAATAACTTAAAATTCGAAGACTGTTTATCGGAGATTCTGAGTAAAGATTTAACAACTGACACAGACCAAAAAGAGCCAAAGGAATTAGAAGACTTAGAACATTTAAAGTTTTTTTATGATATTGGTAAAAATAATGCTCATTTGCTACCAAAAAATTCTTTTGCAATGGAAGTTTTCAATGATTTGAATAGAATGTCAAGTGAGAAATATGGTGACTTATTGCAAAGATATGAAAAAACAAAAGACAAAAATGATGATTACTGCCCTTTTGTAAAAGAATTTTTCAAAGAAATGTTTCAGTATGCTGGAGCAGAAGTTCCACATGATTCTATTCTAGAAGAGCTCACCACTAATTGTAACCAAGCAGGATATGTAGGTTCACTAGTAGGTGGGACAGATAAACCTTTGGGTAAGATAACACAAAATCATGGCTTTAGTTTTGATGTGGAAAAGAATAAAACCATACATATTAACTGTGATAATGAAAATTGTGTAATACTTAAGGTTGATGAGCATATTAATATTTGTGATATAAGCAAACCAGCAGAAGTGGTGGAAGGTAAAATTGCTCACTCACTAGAATTTAAACTGGAATCTCAGAATGATAAAAAAGACGTAACATACAAAGATGGTAAATTATTACTTATCGTTCCTAACGAACTAAAAAATTATACGATAGGTGAAAAAAAATTATTTGATGTAATTAAAGAATATTTTGAGGCATTTTGCAGAAAGTTAGGATTTAATTTCGAAATAAAAATAGAGCATAATTTTACTAAACCACCATTAACAAGGACTAATCCTGTAGAACAAGTAGAACCTTCTAATAAGAATCAAGAAAGAACTACACCCTTAGGATGATAATACATATAATAACATAAAAAAACTCCTTAAATAAAAGGGAGAGTTTGAAACTCTTCCTTATTGTGAATTACTTTAGAATGTGGAAATTGGTTCCGAAACCAGGTATATTGACGCTTTGCATAGTGTCTTGTATTTATTTGTGCAATTTGTATTGCTTCTGCTAAAGTAATTTCACCATTTAAGTGTCTTATAATTTCTGGCACTCCGTGTGCTTTCATCGCTGGTAAATTTGAGTTCAGATTCATATCAAGAAGTTTTTTTACCTCGTCTACAGCTCCATTTTTAACCATATTTATAAAACGGGCATTTATTTTGTTATATATATATTCTCGGCTAGGCAAAATTGTATATATTTTATAATTTTTTAATACAGAAGAATTTCTACTTTCTTGCCATAAAAATATTGATTTACCAGTTTGAATGATAACTTCAAGCGCCCTTGAAAGACGATGAAAATCATTCATGAATATTTTTCCCTGAATTTTTGGATCTTTTTTAATGGCTAATTCGTAAAATTCATCTTTACTTAAATTTTTACTCAGCTCATTAACATTCTTTCTTACTTCTTGGCTTACTTCGGGTATAAACGATAAACCATTTATTAAACTGCTGATATAAAGTCCACTTCCACCAGTAATTATAGGTATTTGAGAGGTTTGTAATGCATGGTTAACTTCTTTTTTTAAATCCTCTAGCCATAAACCCACAGAGTAATTTTCTTTTGCTGAAATATACCCATATAACTTTAACCTTTCTTGTTTTTCTGGCTGAGCAGTAATGATAGGAATTTCTTTATATATCTGTTTTGAATCACAATTTATTATAATGGTATTATGATATTTTTTTATAAAATCATTGCATAATTCTGATTTACCTGAAGCTGTAATTCCTGTAATAATTATTATATTGCTTTTCATTAATTTTAATTTAACTAATATTTAATAAAATATGATAAGGAATTGTATATTACAATATAAAATCAGAGGTTTTTATGGTAGAAGATAACTCATTTACTAAGCGTTTTGCAAAAGGAAATGCAAGTAATAACGAAAATGCTGATAATACTTCAGGAGGAGGTTTTACAAGTAAGTATTCGTCTGGAAATAATAAAAAAAATGTGCTAGAAGAAAAAGGTAAAATTTCTGAGCTAGCAAGTAAACAATCTTCTTCAGAGAAATCTTTTTCTGAAATTGGAGGAATAAAAAACAAAAGCAGAGTGTTAAACAAGAGATCATTTGCCGATGCAACAAAAAGAAGCAGGGCAGATCTAGTATACCTAGTACGTGGCAAAGATCGTGGAAATGCAGCATGGCATTATGTATTAGTTGACAAGGATAAGAAGGAAATGTTTCTTGCAAAAAGTAAAACTGGTGCAATGGATGTTGCAGACTATGGAGAGATTTTACATTCAGGATGGGGTGAAAATCCACCGCAGGAAATAGTTGATAAAATAAATGAAGAGTTTAGTATATAGGAAGTATATAATATTTTATTTTATCAACTTAAATAAATTAAAAATCTTAGTAATCTATTTATCAAAAAAAAGTTGTAAATTTTATTACCGATGGATTTTAATCTTCAGCCTACTTTTACAACAACATAACTATAGCCTAAGGTATATTTTTATCTTACAAAGAATATACCGCTGCTGTAGGCAACTCCGATAGTTTAGATTTTGCTTTCCATTTTTTATATTAAGTGTTTACAAGAAATATACAGTTGATAAAAACCTAATTAAAAAATTACCTTTTGCATAGAGAGTTATGAAAAAATAACTAAAATTTTGGAATACGCTCCAAAACTTTAGCAATAACTATATCACTTATTTTCTCATGATCTTGCGTTTCAATTTCAGAAATGATTTGGCATCTAAATAAATTTTTCTTAGCTATTTCTTGAAAGCCATATCTAACTTTGTGAAAAAAATTTTCATCCATTCTTTCATATTTATTTTTATGCTGAGCCCTGCTTAATCCAACACCAACATCAATATCTAAGATGAATGTCATATTCGGATACTTAATCCTACTAGAGTATGAAGTCTTTCTATTAATTCTAGATCAACACCAAATCCATATCCTTGATAAGCAATTGTTGAATCGATGAAACGATCACAAATCACTATTTTTCCTTCTTGAAGGGCAGTTGATATCAGTTTTTTCATGTGCTCATATCTCATTGAAATAAGCAACAAAAGCTCAGAAACAGGATCTATATCACATACTAACAACTCTTTTCTTACCTTTTCTGCAAAATCAGTACCTCCTGGTTCTCGAGTTAAAATTACGTTACCTTCACCATATATTTGACGAAAATAGTCTGCAAGCAACTCGGATTGAGTTGTTTTGCCAGAGCCGTCTATTCCTTCAAAGGTTATAAACATAAGTTTTACGATTTAGAAAAAATTTTTATAAATAGTATATAGAAATTATTTGACATTTAAATAACAAAACCATAAGTTATTTCTATACATCTCCAAGTTTCAGCTCATGGTTGCTCTTAATACACCTAAAGTAAATTTTGATTTTACTGCACAGGATTTTAATCTCTTAGGAGTGGATAATAAATACTACACTCTAAGTGATTGTTGTGGAAAAAATGGTCTTATTATTATGTTTATATGTAATCACTGCCCTTACGTTCAATCAATCATTGATAATTTAGTAAGTGATGTTGATTTACTAAAAAGAGATTACCAGGTAAATGCTGTCGCAATAATGCCCAATGACACAAATGAATACCCTGAAGATTGTTATGAAAATATGGTTGATTTTGCTGAAAAGCATAAATTTACGTTTCCTTACTTAATTGATAGTACTCAAAAAATAGCTAAAGAATATGGAGCTGTATGCACTCCTGATTTCTTCGGTTTTAATTCTAATTTAAATCTCTGTTATCGTGGACAGTTTAATGATACAAAAAAAGAAAGATCTCATACATATGTTACAGGAAGTAGTAACCTATTCAAGGCTATGAAATTTATTGCAGAAACTGGTCATGTTCCTGCCGATCAAAAGCCAAGTATTGGCTGTTCAATAAAGTGGTCTAATTCTATAAATTAAACTCCCATGCACAGTAGCTCTCAATATTTATTTGATATTATAATTTTACTTTCTGCTGCTGTGTTTATAGTAGTGGCATTTTGGAAAATGAATATTAGCCCAGTACTAGGTTATTTTGTTGCAGGAGCAGTAATAGGTTCTCATGGATTTGATTTAATAAGTTCAACTATGGTTATGGATAACTTCGCAGAATTTGGCGTAGTTTTTCTGTTATTTATCATTGGTCTTGAACTCACCTTTGAGCGATTAATAGCCATGCGAATGCACGTTTTTGGCTTTGGTTCTTTGCAGGTAATAGTCACAGTAATAGCTATATGGTGTATTGCTATCATAATTGGAAAAAGTTCTGGCGTGGATGCAAAAATGGCAGTAGTTATTGGTGGGGGATTTGCATTATCATCAACAGCAATGGTGCTGCAGGTTCTTCAAGATAAAGGACATCAAGCAACACAGGTAGGAAGATTATCAATAGCAATTCTGTTACTGCAAGACTTTGCGGTAGTACCCCTCATAGTACTATTACCTCTACTTGTTGGTAATTCTCAGCACAGTCTTGTGAGTTCACTTGCAGGATCCTTGATGCAAGCTGCTATTGCATTGGTACTAATATTTATAACTGGTAGGTTGTTACTTAGACCACTGTTTTCTGTTATTTCTAAGATGAGGAGTAATGAAATATTTATAGCAACAACACTTTTAATAGTATTAGGAGCTGCTTTTATTACTGAAACATTCCATTTGTCTATGGCATTAGGAGCGTTTGTTGCTGGATTGTTAGTTGCAGAAACAGAACATAGGCACTCAGTAGAGCAGTCTGTATTACCGTTTAAAGATTTATTTCTTGGTTTATTTTTTATGACCGTCGGTATGTCTATCGACATTAAGCTTCTTCTTAATAATCTACCTTTAATTGCTTTATTATCTATTACCCTAATCGTTTTAAAAACATCAATAATATATATATTATGTAGGCTTTTTGGTTTTAAAAGCGCTCCTTCGATACAAGCTGGCTTATTACTTGCACAAGGTGGTGAGTTTGCATTTATTTTATTTCGTTTAGCAAGTGAATTAAATGTGTTGCCAAATGAAATCGCTCAAATACTTATGATATTGACTACAGTAACAATGGCTTTTACACCTCTTTTATCTGGATTGGGAGATTGGATAGCAAACTCACTCAATGGTGAAAAAGTAATTTTAGATGATGATGCGGTAGTAACAGATATACAAGATCTTCATAATCATATAATAGTTGCCGGTTTTGGACGAGTTGGACTTATGGTAACAAATATGCTTACTTCTGAACATTTGAGTTATGTTATTGTAGATCTTCAATCACAAATAGTCAAAGAAGGAAAAAGTGATGGATTTCCTATATACCTTGGAGATGCTACAAGATCAGAAATTTTAAAATCACTAGGAATAGAAAGAGCTCAAACTTTAATAATCTCAATAAAGAACGAAGTTACTATAAAAAAGATAGTCTCTTTAGTTGCAGTCAATTTTCCGCATGTAAATGTTATAATACGTCTTCCTGACTTAAGTAATGTAGAATTATATAATAATCTTGGAGCTAGTAAAATTATTCCTGAAACATGTGAGGTTGGATTACAATTAGGTGCCGCGGCACTAGGCTTAAGCGGAATTAGTGAAGGTGGAGTAACATCTTTAAAAAATAGATTTAGGCAAAATAGTTACGGTGTTATAAAAGAACTAAGTAATAGTAAGGATGAGTGATTATAATAGATTTTTTATAAAAATTTAGAATTGAAACTAAAATTAAAGATCTTTTTTATTGGGAAAAATAAAGAAATTAGCTAGCTAAAACAAAGGTTATATAAATGGTAATCCAATTAACAGTCTAGTGGTTACCTTTTCATTTCAAAACAGTTTTATTGATATTTCATAATATTTATGTTAAAATATTGACTTGTAGTACTGAAGAAAAATTTATGAGTGAAGCACAAGGTTCAAATATTGCAGGGTTGCAGTCTCAGCGAGAACATCAAGCTTCTGCAGGAGAAAAAAGTGGTTTTGGTCTTGGTTACAGCGATTCCCCTTCAACAATTGTAGATGGAATGAAGTGGTTTTTTAACTTTCACGAAGGTGCTATTGCTTCCTATAATAATATATTTGAGGGTTTAGTAAGTGGAAGTAGCTTAGCAACACTATTTGGAAAGTCAGGTAATATGTTTGGTATCAAAATACTTAATGATATCGCAGAGCATTTCTCAGGAGATGAAGGTGGTGGTGGAGAAATGAGTGATAATGAAGCAGCGGCTCATTATGAAGATTATCCTCATGCTAATGATCAAATGGAACATAGTGCAGATGGGTTACATGATGCACATGATTCAGGTGATCATCATGGTCAATCTTTTGATCCAGGTCCATCACCATCTGTTGGTAATAATCAAGGCCACTCTATTGATGATTAATTTTTAGATTTTTAGCACTAAGTTTTAATACAAAAATTTAGAATGTTTTACAGCTATTATGGTATCGAACTAGTAAATAAATATGTTTAGGTACAATAATTTGCAAGATTTCATTAGAATTTTAGAAGAAAAAAAAGATCTTATTAGAATCAGAGAAGAAGTATCATCGATACTGGAAATTACAGAAATTCACCGCAGAGTATTATCACAAAAGGGCCCCGCTATAATCTTTGAAAATGTAATTACAGAAAATGGTAAGAATTCAATGCCAGTTTTGGTAAATCTATTTGGTACCATCGATAGAATAGCTTTAGGACTTAATACAACTCCAGAAAAACTCAGAGATCTTGGCAAATTGTTAGCATTTTTACGATCCCCTGAACCACCGAAAAGCTTCAGAGATGTTATAAAAATGTTTCCTTTATTAAAAATCGTGTTATCAATGCGAAATAAAATTGTAAATAATGCTCCATGCCAAGAAATAGTGCTGACTGGAGATAATGTTGATTTGAGAATTTTACCTATTCAAACATGTTGGCCAAATGAACCTTCCCCTCTCATTACTTGGCCCGTTATAGTAACCAAGGGACCGACGAGTGACAAACAAGATGATTTTAATCTTGGAATATACCGAATGCAAGTTATAGATAAAAAAACAACACTAATGCGTTGGCTTGCGCATCGTGGTGGTGCAACTCACCATAAGCGTTGGAAAGAGGAAGGAAAAAATATGAAATTCCCTGCAGCTGCTGTAATTGGCGCAGATCCTGCAACAATTATTGCTGCTGTAACCCCAGTACCTGAAACATTATCAGAATATCAATTTGCTAGTTTATTGCGCAAAAAGTCACTTGAGCTTGTAAATTGCAAGACTGTTCCACTTCAAGTACCAGCTCATGCTGAGATTGTTTTAGAGGGCTATGTGAGTCTAGACAAATATCAGAATGAAGGTCCATATGGTGATCATACCGGCTATTACAATTCTGTTGAGCAATTTCCTGAATTTAATATTACTGCAATCACTATGCGTAAAAATCCCATTTATCTTAGTACTTTTACTGGTAAACCCCCAGATGAACCATCGATTCTCGGTGAAGCATTAAATGAAATTTTTGTCCCTATCTTAATTAATCAATTTCCAGAAATAGTAGATTTTTACCTACCACCAGAAGGCTGTTCTTATAGAATAGCAATTGTATCAATAAAAAAATCATACCCCGGACATGCAAAAAGGATAATAATGGGAATACTTTCATTTTTGAAACAGTTTTTATATACAAAATTTATACTAGTTGTAGATGACGACATAAATATTCGTGACTGGAAAGAAGTAATGTGGGCGTTATCAACAAGAATGGACCCAATTCGTGATACAGTCACAATAGAAAATGCTCCTATTGATTACCTAGATTTTGCTTCTCACGAAAGTGGACTTGGAAGTAAAATGGGATTTGATGCAACAAATAAAATTCCTCCTGAAACAAAGCGAGAATGGGGGGAAAAAATTGCAATGAATGAAGAAATTGTGAAAACAGTTACGGAAAAGTGGAAGAAGTATGGGTTCTCTGATTGACTCTTAATAAAAAAACAGATATCATTAAGAAAATTTTTTAATTTATAAAAAAACATGGAAGATATAAATGATATAATTAGCAATTACACCATTGTACATGATTTTTTTCAGACTAGTGGCTTAGGAGACTATA
Source organism: Wolbachia endosymbiont of Chironomus riparius (assembly GCF_918315375.1). Classification (NCBI taxonomy): domain Bacteria; kingdom Pseudomonadati; phylum Pseudomonadota; class Alphaproteobacteria; order Rickettsiales; family Anaplasmataceae; genus Wolbachia; species Wolbachia endosymbiont of Chironomus riparius. The sequence goes on along the minus strand of NZ_OU906733.1, from coordinate 245,809 downwards.
AAGCTCAATGCGATTATGGTGGAGTACTGTATAAAACTAATGAAAATATACATGCTGGAGACAAATTCTATAGTGATAATTTTATAGATTCACATTTTGGTAAAGAGATCAAAATGTATCCTCAGAATGAGCGTTTAGCTAAGGAACTAGCTGGCAATAAATTACCAATTTCAATTACCATTGATGATGACAAAATAACAATAACAGAAAACGTAAAGAAGGTTAAGTTTATTAAAAGTACGCCACGTTACGATTATGAAAATCAAAAAGATATCGAGTTTATTGGTGATGATAAGGTAAGGGTTACAGAATATGGAAATATCCCTTACTCTACTAAAAATGATACGGATTATTATAAATACAAGTATTTAAAGCCCTATAAAACGACTTTTTCGTATGAAGACATACATGCTTATAGTAAAGATTCAATGTTGAATATTGAACATCAGCTCCCTAATAATCCAAATTATAGCTTGAACGTAAAATTCACAAAAGTTAATGATATCCAACCAAGTTTTTGGCAGAAATTTAAGAATATATTTTATAATAGTTAGTTGAGACAAAGTTATTACCTTTTTTATATGTTTTGAACATAAAAGTTCATGACTTAATTTATTTCTAGTGTTAACTAAGTTTTATACTGTAATGATCATTTAATAAGCCTCTGCGTTTATATTTTACTATTTTTCTCAATTAATAATATATAATTGTGTATAGTACGCCTACTGATAGTAATTAACAATGAACAGATATCTTGACTTCATTGGAATACAAACTTACATGACTTTTTTCAGTATAGAGCAACGCAAGACCTGTTTTATCTATACTAGAGCGTAGCTCTCCTACTTCCTCATTCTTATCATTTATTATTTTTGTGCCAATACTTGGTAAAACATCATTTCCTTGAATTAGGTATAGTCTTTTCTTAATTTGTGTTGCATTCTCATGCGGCTTACAACTTCTTGCCCTGTATAACACCCCTTATTAAAATCTATGCCATTTACTTGATCAACTAAGTACTGGAGTGGAAATGATGAGTTTTGTATCATATCTTGTGCACCATCCGGAATAAGATTTTTTATTCTAGTAAATTCATATTCAGTAAGACTTCCTATAGGCTCGTTTATCTCGTTTTTATGTATGACTCTCATTCCTAAAGACTGATGCCTTGGATCTTGAAAAACAATCTGTGTTTCATCACTAAATTCAATGAGTTTTGTGTTGAAAAAAATACCAATCTTATATAAAGCACTCATATCTTTAATTCTTATTTTTAGATAAGTTTTAAGTAGATTTAGCTTTTCAATTACTTGTTGTAAATAGATACTTTCACACTCCAAGAAAATGTATTTACCATGTTCAATGAGAAAAAAATCATATAAATATTTTCCCTGTGGTGTAAGTAATAGAGAATATATAGCTTTTTGATTGTTTAATTTACTAATATCATTTGTTATGATACCTTGCAGAAAATTTCTTATATCTGGACCATACAAAGCTATTACACTACGATTAGGTAATGGTATATAACTCATATAACCCTATTTCAGTGCTTTTACAAAGAATGACTTCATGTTCTCTTGATTACACAAATCTGTGGAAAATTCTGTCTATTCTTAAAGAGATAGGCAACCTAAATGGTAACCAATCTACTTTTTTTAATTAAAAGAAAAACCAACTAAATTCACACGCCCTATTATATTTTCCATCGGAACAAAACCCACTTCAGGAAATCTACTATCTAAAGAATTATTTCTGTTATCGCCCATGACGAAAAATTGGTTATCAGGAATATGATAAGCCGGTGTATTATGTGATAATTTATTAGGAATATTGTCTATTAAAATTTCATGTTTTTTACCATTAGAAAGGGTTTCTACAAATCGAGAAATGCTACGGTTTGACTCATAGTCAAGAAAATTTTCAACTTGTTCTATTTTCAATTTCTCATTATTAACATATAAATCTCCATTTATCATTTGCACAATATCACCTGGAACTCCGATCACCGTTTAACAAATCTGATATTATTATTTTTTGCAGGTTTAAACACTATTACATCACCGCGTAACGGTGGGATATAAAAAATTCTACCCCTAAAAATATTTGGTGAAAAGGGAAATGAATGCTTACTGTAACCATACGCATACTTACTAGCAATAATATAATCTCCTTCTAAGAGAGTACTTTTCATGGAACTGGAAGGTATATGAAACGGTTCAAAAAGAAGACTTCGTATTGAGAACCCTATGAGTAATAAAACAAGTAATGAAGATAGAGATTTTCCTATTTTTACGATTAAATTCTCTTTTAAATTTTCTTTCAATTTATAACCTTTATCAAAGTATATTACATAACAGATTTTGTATTAAATTTCAAATTTAATGCTCTTAAATATAAAAGTACTCCTACTGTGAACGTGGGTATTGAAAGTAATTGACCCATAGTCAAGTTAAGCCATAAATAACCAATTTGATAATCAGGTTCGCGAACAAATTCAATTAAAAAACGCATAGCTCCAAGCCATATAATGGCGATACCAGTTAACGCACCATTATAAAGCCTTGTCTTAGTGAAAAAACATAGCAAATTTAGTGCTATAAAAAGCAAAAAACCTTCAAAAAATGCTTGATAAAGCTGAGTTGGATGGCGTAAAAAATTATCACCACTTTTTGGAAATATCATTCCCCATGAGACATTTGTTACTCTACCAAATAATTCACCATTTATAAAGTTACCTATACGACCCAAAAACAGTCCTATTGGCATTCCACAGGAAATTAAATCTAGTGTGTAGAATATGGAAATTTTATGTCTCTTGCATACAATTATCACTGCAGATAAAACTCCTATGATTCCACCGTGAAATGACATACCTCCTTCCCAGGTTTTAAATATATCAATGGGATTGCTAATATAAAAAGCTGGATCATAAATCAATACATATCCAAACCTTCCTCCTAGAATAACTCCTATAATCACTGCTGTTAAAAGCGAATCATAAAAATCTTTAGTGAATGTTTTTTGATCATCTAGCTTATGCAAATACCAATATGTAAATAATATACCAAAAACATACGCTAAGGAATACCAATATATAGAAATAGGACCAATATTAAGAATTACTGGGTTAAAAGACATAGCTAAATTAGTGTTTAGTTTAGATAACATTTCCTAAATTCCTGTATTATAAATCATTTTTGGATAATCTGCTTTTTTCACGATCCCATTCTCTCTGTTTTATTGTTGCTCTTTTATCATATAGCTTTTTTCCTTTCACTATTGCAATTTTAGTTTTTACTACCCCCTTGCTATTTAAAATAAATTGAAAGTGGAACAACAGTTATGCCAGCAGTTTTGATTTGACCAATTAATTTACTTATTTCTCTTTTGTGTAAGAGCAATTTACGTTCTCTTTTTGGCTTATGATTTTTTCTAGTTGCGGCTTTATATTCTGCAATGTGCATATTATTTAGCCAAATCTCGTTATTTTTTTCAATCGCATAAGCATCAGAAATATTTACTTTTCTTTCTCTGATAGACTTGACTTCGCTACCTAACAAAACTATCCCTGCTTCAAATTCTTCTACAATAAAATACTCAAACTTTGCTTTTCTATTTTCTGCAATAACTTCCATATTATTCGTACAAAATTATTTATTCTTTCTTAAAAATTATGTATATAACATAACATATGCACAGCTACAATTATAGACAAGAAATAAAATTTCTTTCTTTATCCCTCATAGTTTTATTTACTTTATGGGTTATATTATCTGGTCGTTTTGATTCTTTTTTTTTCTTATGCGGTATATTCTCATCTGCATTTACACTTTATGTTTTTAGACGCTTAATAAATGCACAAGAGTCACTCAGTTGTATTTTAAGCAGTAAAAGTAAATTATCGTTATGTGGGTTAATAAGTTATATACCGTGGCTAATGTATCAGATGATTATTTCAAGTATTTATGTTATAAAAAAGATACTAAAGTTCAATCTTCAACTTGAGCCAATTATTATTTTAAGAGAACATCAAGCTCATAATGATAAAAGTATAACCTTATTTGCCAATTCAGTTACAATTACTCCTGGCACTTTAACTATAAACGTTGAAACCAGACAAAATATGTATTTATCTACCATATGTTTAATAGATAAAGATCTTAAAAGTGGTATTGTTGTAATAGAAAATAAAGTATTAAGTGATTGTTTTAAGTAAATTAGCAGAATAATTATATTCTCTTATAAAGCTTTCAAGCATTTCTTTTGGAAGGTTTTCACTAATAATAGAACATAAATAATTATACAAGTCTTCCAATCTAGATATATTGTTCTTTTTTTTACTACTAAATTTATATGGTAAAATTTTCTCCATAATTTCAATAATAATAGACTTGTTTAAGAATATATTTTCACCTGCTACATCTACTCTAACTAAAATAGTACTCACTTCAGGATCACTACTTTGATAACTATCTGATGATTCAGTTATTTTAATTACATATAAAGTCGTTATTCTTGACAAACAGTTGTCAATATATTCACAATTTTTTATTATTTCCCATTTGGTAACTTGAGATTGGCCTGTCTTTGAATTATTTGGTAATCTATTCATTCAACTCTCCGTGTAATTAAGCTAGTATATTATAGCTGCGTTGTGTTAAAAAAATGGTAAGACAATAGCGCTATTCTACTGCTTTACTCAATTAGAGAGTTAGATTAATTATAGCTGTTAACTTTTTTATAATATACATTAAATATAATTGATTAAAACTAGTTTGATATATATATTAATTTAAACTTTATATTAGTATAATTTTAACTTGTAGTTACGTACAATTTTATTAAAGTCAAAGTCTTTATGATTAAAGAAGTCGAAGAATTAATAAAAATCATCGGTAAAGGTAACTTATTAGAGGCCGTATTTATTTTTTTAGGTGCTTTTCAACATGCAAATTTAGATGGATCAGAAGAATATATAGATCGTAGAAATCATAACGGATTACTTAAATTTAAACAAAAAAATGAGGAACCACTGGATCCCTATTTTAGGTTAAAATTTAGTTTACAAGGCCTACTTTTAATTTACACCAGTGCCTATAAAATTCTCAAGAGAAATAGACAACTCAATACTCAAGAAGTCATTGACTCAATATATGAGATTATTAAAAAATCCCAACTAACAGAAGAATTGAACGAGATGGTGGATGAGAAAAAATTAGATACATTTAATACTTTAATCAACCCTAAGGGAAGAAGGTGTTTAATATAAATAAAGATTTCGAAGATAACGTGCTTATTGAAGTTAAGAAATTATTAAATGCAAATGCTACATTGAATAAATATGATGAAGAGTTCGCCTTAATTAGAGTTGTTGTTAATTATTTTCATTCCATTCATAAAATCAAAATAGACAAAGATATAACACTACTTTTTTCTATTGGTAATGATTATAAGGAACTTTCACTATCTAATAAAACAATAAAAAAAGAAATAATGATAATAAGGGAAAGTCCATTGCTGAATCAGTACATAACTTCACTTACTAAGATAATACAGCTCTGTATTGAAATAAAAAACGAAAATGGAGTTAAGAAATATGTGGCTGAATATAAAGAAATAGGTCTTTTAAAAATACAATTTGATCATTTCATAGAAGAAAGTAAAAAGTACAATGATAATTTTATATATCCTAAAAATATAAAAAATACTGTAACAAAATTGTTAAAAAACCAAGATAGCGATAACTTTGAGAATATGATGGTAAATCCTGAGAATATAAACTACTTAGCTCCACAAAAAGGGAATAACTGTCTACAAGATTTCAATAAAAAAGTAAGAGAAAAATACATAAACATAGGTTGTAAATTTATTGTCAGCGCATTTGTACTATCTATAGGGTTGTGCACTATCGATTATTTACTTATGGAACAAAAGTTACTTTCACCGATAAAAAATATTTTACCACAAGATAACATTACTAACTTAGTAATTGTTGCAGTGTTTGTTATTATAATGGTAGCTGCTGTATCAGAATTGTGTAAGCCACAACTGCAAATTTCAGAACATAATGTGAATAATATAGACATACCAAAGAAAGAATTAGCGAATGGCCATAGTTAATTAAATTAACTGTTTCTATTATTCCTTTAATCTAGCAATAACATTTTCTTTTCCTGTAAAAATTAATAGCTTAGCAAGCTCTGGTCCAGCTTCTTTTCCTGTGATTGCTAAACGCAATTGTATGAATAGATCTTTTGTCTTTATATTCACTTTTTGTTGAATAGCTTTTACCCAATCTGATAGTGTGTTTTCATCAAAATTTCGTTGAGGTAATACATCTAGTGCAATGTTTATAAATTGTTTATCTAGTATTATAGGTTTCACACTGAATTTACATATTTCCCACCACTCGATAACATCAGAAAATCTGTTTATATTATTCTTTATGAAATACCAAAATTCTGGGGAATTTATTCCAACTTGATTTAAACGTTCTTTCACTAATTCAAATGACATTTTTTGTAAAATTTTACTATTTAATTTATAAATCTCGGTTAAATTAAATTGAGCAGATGATGAGTTGAATTTTTTAATATCAAATGAATCAATCAAAGATTGCATGTTAACATGAGCTTCAATTGCATCAGAAGTGCCTAATTTTAGGAGATAATTACTAAGTGTAATCGATTCAATACCATCTTCTCTTATGGATTTCACATCTAATCCACCAACTCGCTTAGATATTTTATTATCTTCAAAGTGTAAAAGAGGAAGATGAGCAAACATAGGAACTGTTGCTTTTAGAGCTTGGATCATTTGTATTTGCACAGCAGTATTTGTTAAGTGATCTTCTCCACGAACAACATGGGTGATATTAAAGTCGATATCATCAATCACAGAAGGTAGCATGTATGTATAATTTCCATCTTCTCTTTTGACAATAGGATCACTAGTACTATTGATTGTGATATTAATTGCACCTTTAACTTCATCATTCCATTTTATACTTTCATTTGTATTCAGTTTAAATCTAAAATGAGGCCTTCGTCCTTCTTGTTCATATTGTATTTTTTTCTGCTCAGTTAAAAACAGAGAACTTCTATTGTAGACTGGAGGGAGAACCTTGTTTTAGCTGTAATTTTCTTTTAATTTCCAACTCTTCCTTGGTTTCATAACATGGGTAAATATAGCCTTCTTTTATTAATTGTAAAAATACTTCACCATAGCGTTCAAAACGTTCTGATTGCGTAAATTTTTCATCCCAATCTATTCCTATCCATTTCAAGTCTTGTATAATATTATCTATATATTCAATTTTTGAACGCTGAGAATCAGTATCATCAAAGCGCAGCAGAAACTTTCCTTTTTTACTACGAGTGTATACCCAGCAAATTAAAGCAGAGTACGTATATTTCCTACATGAAGGTAACCTGTTGGACTTGGTGCAAATCTTGTTAGCATTAGAGTAAATATTACACACATAATTCTAATTGAGTAGGCAGAATATGCAAACTTTAAATGCGTACTTTCTCTCTATAGTCACTCTAGTATTTGGAAAAATGAAAACGTTATCATATATTACTGTTTCTTATATGCAATTTACTCATTATGACATTTAAATATTCCTTAAAACCTGAGCCACCATTACTTCAAGGACCTAAAATATTGTCACCTTCTGCACCTATAATTCTAACTTGGATACCAAGAGAATATGGAAAAACAGTTATAGGTGTAAAGGATACACGCACTCAAATTGAATATCTGGATATAATAAAAAATCATAAACAAGAAAAAGAAGAAACTAGAGACATGTATCTAGTGATAAATGGACAAGGGTTAAAAGCTGAACAAATAAAAGAAATAATAAATTATTTCAAAGAAGTTGATGGAATACACGTAATAAATTTAGACAAATGCTCCTGGAAAAATATAGATAAAGGATGGGAGCTGGATGGAAAAGAGATTTCGATTCAGCAATATTATCAAAGGATGTATGGGAATAATAATCCAGATATGGATAATAATGATCTAGAGTTTAAAAGGATGCCTTTTTTTGTTGAAATAGACACTTTCAGATTAATTGCCTTATCTCTTATAGAAGAAATCAGGTATCAAAATGAGAAAGGGGAAAAAGAAGAAGAGAGGGATAAGGATTTATCTGCAATATACATCGATTTTGACACTTTGTTAGCCTCAAATAACCGTATATATCCACACATTAAATTGAAAAAGATTTTCTATTACGTGGTATTTTTACAAATTTGATTAGCGATAGTAAAGATCGATTATCTGATGAGGAGTACATTGACAATATAATACCTGACAAAGTGAGGCTTTTAGGTGCGAGTGATAATAGTTACTCTCAATCTTTAGAAAAAGAACCATTAATTACAGAATTACATAATGACTTAATAGTAATAAAGAGACCGACAATAATTATAAACATGCTGAATGGCTTTAAAACACAAGCTAAAAAGCGAAGAAAAAATCACTGATGAACTAGATAAACTATTCAGTAGTTGTGAAAAATTTGGAGATAACATAAAAGACTACATGCAAAATCATGGAAGTAATGATAATGAGGGTGAGCAAAATGACAGTGAAGATGCGAGGGACGAAAGTGAAGATGAAAAAGATCATAATAAAGAAAATTTATTTAGCAAGAATGAAATATATAAACTTCTTTTAGGAGAATATATTAATGTTGAGGATACTAAATTTAAAGAAAAAATTTTTAAAAACAGACTTAATAATTTATTTAAATGTCAGCTCAAATTACAACAAAAGAAGATAGAGCGCAAAAAATACGCAGTATGATAAATAATGCTATGTGTATAAACGGTAAAAGTTGCATTTTTAACACCAACCCAGCTCAAGAAATTCTTTTGAGTACAATTATGAAAAACACAAAAACCGTTCAAAGCCTAAAATTTTATTCTTTTTGTGGCAACAGTGCTAACAAAATCTCTATGAGCACACATGATCACTCTTGGAAAATAAGTAATAATAATTCTATACCACCTTCAAGTAGTCACAGCTTTGCTGATGTTATAGCACATTCAAATAGTCACAATTTCTCTAATTCTATAGAACATTCCGTTGATCATAAAAGTTTTAGAGAAAGGTGCCATTCTTGTAAGCATGAAGGTAAATGGTGTGAATGTGTAGGAATTTCTCACAAATCTTCCATTGTAGAGAGAGTTATAAAAAATAGTCATGAATTGGATAGATGATCACAACTATAAGGATAATAACAAGTATACATGTTACAAGTAAGGAAAAAATTAATTATCAATCACAAGTGTCACACTGACTAAAAGTATTATCACTTTTCAAATTACCAAAAGTAGAATTACGTCTAATAAATATTTATGTTAATTCACAAATAAATAACCCTTGTTACTATACACATTGAACTTAGGTTATTTAAAAATCTTTATTAGTATCCTCAATCATCATTTAGTATTTGTTCTATCTTGAAAACCTAGATCACCACTAAACTAAATATATATGGTGCCTAGATGTACAACCCCTACTTCACTCATTTATTATGTAGATACTTCTAAACCACTAAGATTCAAAAGATACATTTCTCGCGCTCGTGATAACAGCATAATACAAGCATTCTTTTTAATAAAAAATAAGAATTATATATCATTAAGATGAATATTTATCTTGATTGTAAAGTATACCATTCATAGAATACAGTAGTAAATTCAGATTTGAGAGTCGTTATATGGATCAAAATGATAAAAGATTAAACGAAATTAAGGAGAAATTTCTTGAGATAATTGAGGCTATAGCCCTCAGCGCAAGTGGGGAAGAGAGTCTCACTAAATACAAAGAGGAAGCGTTGCATATAATTACTACATTAAAAGAAAAAAATGCTATTAATGAATATATGCACGCAGGCCTTCAGGAAAGAAAAATGACACCACTTGGTTTAGTGATATATGCTGATTGTAAAACTTATTCTTATATTGAAAATAATTCAACTAACAGAATCAATAATCCTATTCTTCTAGAATTAGAACAATTAATTAAAGATGCTGGAGGGCATGAAGCTAATCTTTTTCTTGAGAGTACTGGATTGGGATGTAAGTTGAAGAATGAAATTATAAAAAAGCCAGATGGAAAAATAGTAAGAACATCTGAGGTGGTTGAAGGTTTAGATGCATTTAAAGGTCAAAAGCAAGTTGTAGAAATAAATCCGAATGATAAAAATCTTTCAGGGAAAATGAGTAATATTACTCTCAAAGGACATTCTTCTCAAAAAGAACTTTCTAATCCTTAGATCTATGATTTGTTGAAGCTAGAATAGCATTGTTGGTGTTAAGTCGCAAATTGAGTTGCAAATGTGTTCTATTATCATGCTATAATGGTAAAGTAATATTGTTATTTTTTTAAAATATTAAGTTCTTCAAACACCTCGCTTGCTCTATTTAAAACTGATTCAGGAAAACCAGCAAGCCTTGCAACATGTATTCCATATGACTCATCTGCAATTCCCTCTATTACTTCATGTAGAAATATAACTTTTCCATTCCATTCTTTTATTTTGACACAAAAACATTTCACACGATTCAAGTATTTACTCACTTTTGTTAGCTCATGATAGTGAGTTGCAAAAATAGCTCTACACTGGTTTATATTATGAATATGCTCTATTACTGCTTGAGCGATTGACAATCCATCATATATACCTGTACCCCTACCAATTTCATCAAGAATCACTAAAGAACGCTCTGTAGCCTGATTTACAATTGTTGCTGTCTCAATCATTTCTACCATAAAAGTAGAGTAACCTGCTGCTATATTATCTGTTGCACCAACTCTACTAAATATTTTATCAATCACTCCAATATGTGCTCTTTCTGCGGGTACAAATGATCCCATATGGCTTAGAATTGCAATTAAAGCGTTTTGCCTTAAAAAAGTGCTTTTTCCAGCCATATTAGGTCCTGTAATTAAATGTATGCCTGATAAATCTATATTGTTTGGAATAAATTTATCATTTATCTCAATCACAGGATGTCTACCTTTTAAAATACTAAATTCTCTACTATCATCAATAATAGGCTTTACATATTTATGTCTTGCAGCAAGCTCTGCAAATGCAACTCTAATATCGAATTTAGCTAAAGCATTTCCAGCAAGAGCTATTTGCTCAGATTTTTCAGCAATTTTAACGCACAATTCTCCAAAAATTCTCACCTCCAAATTAATTATAGCATCGCGTGCAGTAAGAATTTTATTCTCTAGTTCTTTTAATTCAGTTGTAGTGTAACGGATAGCATTCGCTAGACTTTGTCTGTGTATAAACGTATCTGCAGTTATTTTGTGATTCGCTGAAACTTCAATGTAGTAACCAAGTATATTATTATGCAGTATCTTAAGCGCAGCAATACCAGTAAGTTCACGATACGTATTACGCAGCTTAGTTATCAACTTATTATGGTTATTTAGTAAATAAGATAGCTCGAATAATTCTGAGTTATAATTTGGATTGATGAATCCGCCCCTCTTTTATGTTATTTATGTTATTATCAAGTAGAGTTTTATTTAAAAATTCACTTAACTCTTTATGATTACCTAAATTTTTGTATATAATTTCTAGTTCATTAGCACCTGATTTTATTTCCATTAAAAATTCAGATAGTTGTAAAGTTTTGTTTAGTCCAATTTTTAATAAGTGTAAGTCTTTTGGTGAGCCGTACCCTAGCATTAAACGTGATAATGGTCTCTCGATATCTGGCATGCTTGACAATATCTCTCTGACTTTTCCTCGTAATTCGTGATTATTTACAAAAAATTCAACAGTATTCAATCTTAGATTGATAGCTATAGGACAAACTAGAGGGGAAGAGAGCATTTGTTTTAGCAAGCGTCCACCAGATGCTGTCACTGTGTGATCAATTGCTGAAATTAAACAACCTTTTTTTTCACCAAATTGAGTTGAAAACAACTCCAAATTTCTTCTTGCTGAAGCATCGATAAGCATAAAACTTTGCTTGTTGTAAGTTTTGGGAATTTCAAGTCTTGGAATAGAACCCCTTTGTGTAACTCTTACGTATTCCAGTAATGCACCACATGCAATAACTTCCACTTTATTAAAAGTACCTATCACTCCAAGTTCTTTAATTCCGTAAAACTCACACATTGTTCTGCAAGATCTACTGTATTCAAAAAAATTATTAGCATGTTGTGTTATTGATATCTTATAATGCTTCAAGATTGATTTGATTTTTTCCTCTTCAGTGATTTTTTCAGAGATCAGTAGCTCTCTTGGTGAAATACGTAGTAAATCACTATCTAATGTTTTTAGATTTGTACTGGAGTAGAAAAATTTTCCTGTAGAGAATTCAAGCCAAGCAAGAGCATATTCATTATCTTTTTCAACGATAGATGCAAGATAATTATTACTTTTATCTTCTAATAACGAATCTTCAATAATTGTACCTGGAGTTACAATCCGTACCACATCACGCTTGACTATGGATTTATAGCCTCTTTTTTTTGCTTCATCGGCTGTTTCTAATTGATCACAAACTGCAACTTTAAATCCTAAATCTATTAATTTATGTAAGTAAGGCTCACTACTATGGGCAGGTATGCCGCACATAGGTATATCTTTTCCATTTGCATTACCCCTCTTAGTTAATACTATATTTAGCAGTTTTGCTGCCTGAATAGCATCATCAAAAAATAATTCATAAAAATCTCCAAGTCTGTAAAATAATAAAAAATCTTTATATTGTTGTTTTAAGCTTAAATACTGATCCATTACAGGAGTTGTTTTTTCTTTTATTAGACTCATTTAGTAATAAATACTTGACATGATGTAATTATAGACTATTCAATACTAAATTGAAAATAAGTTCTTTGGGGGTGTGTTTATGGTACAAGAGATAGAAGTAAATAATAGTTTTGGTAAAATTGCACGAAGGGCACTTCTTTTCCCATTGTGGGTAGTAGGGTATACATTCAATCCGCTTAACTGGTCTAAGTCTAACGAAGAAGTTAAAGGAGATTTTATTGATCGTTTAATCCAGGTGGTAGATTGTCGTCCAAGGATTAGATTGCGTCCTGTAAAAATGTCGAGACATAGTGAGGCATTGGGTGTAAGTCTCATACCTACCGCAGCCGGTGTTGCCGGGTTTTCAATACCTGCACATCACTGTGGTAGAATATATGAATTAAAACGAAAAGAAATTAATAGACTAGAAAAAGATAATCCAAATGTATACATAAGTATAGAAGGTCGTATGATGACAAAAATTATGATCGAAATTGACACTGAAAATATTCAGAGTCAATATCAACATCTAGATGAAAAAAGCAAAAAAGTAGAAACTACAGAAGGTATTGAAGAAAAAATCTATTCTAGTTTGGTTCCATTAATAAAAGCTACCAATGCTACTGCAGTATTATGGGCTGATTCAACTATTATATCCAGTACTGCAAAATTATTATATGATAGTCACAACTATACTGAACATCAAGAGAAAGAGATTTTTACAGATTCATGTTCCGATAGTGTACTAATTTGCATTTACAATAAGGGTATTCTCACAGGCTATGTTCATGAATATAATAAAGTGCAAGAAAATAAAGAAGCTAAAAAGGTAAAACTCAATCCTGGAAGTCCTGGAAGTAGTCTATATAACACGGAATCAACCAGCATCGGTGTAAAACAAAGCCGTTTAATGTAGTAAACCTTCAAAAAAGACAATCGTGTTGAATATTGTTGTTTTAAACTCAAATACTGATCCATTATGGGATTTGTTTCTGTTATAAAACTCGTGAAATTTTTGATGAAATATTAATTATAAATATTCAATATGATACGATTATAAACTATATTATATAAGGTTAGAAATGAGTTCTAAAATTTATAAAACAAGCATACACTAATGCTAATAAATTATAGTTAAAAAATTCCTTTGTTGTTGATAATGAAATTTATATTATCTTTTACTCTGATTCTTAGTATTTTTGTTATGAATAACAATAAATTTACCGGTAGGATTATGGAAACTTATTCATCAGATAAACATGATTTACCATGTGCAAAAGACAAACTGCTTGAAACACAAAAAATTTCTCAACTAATTAAGGAACTTGATAATTGGAAAATTAATGATGAGGGTCACCTATGTAAATTATACATGTTTTCTGATTTTACTAGCGCGATGAATTTTGCTAATAAGATTACGAAAATTGCAGAAAGAGAAGGACATCATCCTAATTTAACTATTGGATGGGGAAAATGTGAAATTGAAATTTACCACCATATACTAAAAGGTCTTACTGAAAAGGATTTTATTTTAGCAGCAAAAATTGATCATGAAATGAGGAAAGCAACAGCGTACCTATTGAATAAAAATTGCGTTCCATTTCAAAAAATAAAATTACAACCTGAAAGAATTTCCGAATTGAAAAAAGGACTAAATGGCTGGGAAATAAATAATTCAGGTCATTTATATAAAGACTATAAATTTCCTGATTTTGTTCATGCAATGAACTTTGGTAATAAGGTTCAAGAAATTGCAGAAAGGGAGTGGCATCATCCTGAATTAAAACTTTCATGGGGAAAATGTAGACTGGAGATTTGGACTCATGCAATTGATGGCCTTACTGAAAATGATTTTATTCTAGCAGCAAAAATTGACCATGAAAATAGATGAAAAAGTATATATCTTTCTATGTGTTTTATTTTCAACACTAATAGTAACTGGTAATTTAATTTATCAAAAATTTGTTTCTCTACCTATTGTGAAGATTGAGATATCTGTTGGAGCAATATTATACCCTTTGACTTTTTTACTTACAGATTTGATTGCTGAATTTTACGGAAAAGGAAAAGCTGGATTTTGTGTTAAATTATCCATTTTTATGAATATAGCAATAGCATTAGTTATTATGCTAATGGATAGTTTAAATGCTACGTCATGGTCAAAAATAAATAACGAAATTTTTCATATGGTGTTTGGCAAGTATAGCATCAATTTTATTGCTTCTATTATAGCGTGTTATATTGCACAGTTTGTTGACGTTAACATATATTTGTGGATAAAAAATATAACTGATGGCAAATTTTTATGGCTTAGAAGTAATGTTAGTACTGCAATTTCACTGCTAATAGATACTTCTATTGTTGTTAGCATTTTATGCATATTCAACGTTTTACC
>NZ_OU906733.1:207520-230115 GCF_918315375.1 Wolbachia endosymbiont of Chironomus riparius | reverse complement strand
CTACTGTTGGGTCATTGTATACTTCAGAGAAAATATGGTCATTGTTATGTTCATTTTTAAAAGATTGATAACTACTTGTAATTTTTTTTGTAAAAACAGAACATATTTTATGTACTGCATAAAATGCAACAAAAATAGCTAGCCCAGCAGCAAATGACCCAGAAGAGGCTAAAACTACACTTGAAGTTTTTGCTAAAAGGAATTCAAAAAGTATAGAGATAAATTCATCTAATAGTAGTTCTACTAATACAAGAAATAGAAGAGTGCCAACTATCAAAGGACTCAAAGCAGCAAAAATTAGAAATTTTTTTAATTTTGGATTCATAGCAGCACAAACTATATCACTAATACAATATACATATATAATATAAACTATCTTTGCTAAAAGTCATATAAGTATAATAAAGGTTCTATCCAATTTTTTTTAAATAAAAATATGAAAAGAAGGGAAAAAACCTCTTATAGTAACAAATCAGACATTCAAGTTATAGAAAAATAGCCTGAATTAATTACATTGAGAAAGAAAGGAGAAATGTAATAAAAGATAAAAGACTCAATTTACATTCTGCAACATAGCTAAAATTGTCGCTTCTGCGACTTTCACTTCATCAACATATGCAAAACACTCAAATTTACATGATGTATCACGTAATCTGATAACATTTACTTGAAGAGTTAGTGTGTCTCCTGGGGTCACTTGTTGTCTGAATTTTGCATTTTCAATTGACGCTAAAAAAAATTCTTTAATTGTGTTTTCTGTACTCAGAACACATACAGCAGCAGCTTGAGCCAGAGATTCAACTATTAAAACTCCAGGCATTATGGGATTATTGGGAAAATGACCAATAAAAAACGGCTCATTAAACGTAACATTTTTTATTGCTTTTATACTCTTACCAGGATCACATTCTATCACTCTATCTATTAAAAGAAACGGATAAGAGTGGGGTAATATTTTCTTAATATCAATTATGTTGAGTTCCATTCACCTATTCCACATTCAGAGTAAAAGTAGGTAAATCCTTATTGATGTTCTTTAATGTTTTATTTGATAAGTCTACTTTATCTTTAGAATACAACACTTGATTTTTATTTGAAATAAACAGTACTAAGTCTATTTTTTCATTTTCCGCTATTTTTTTCGTTACTTCTTTGATTTTATTGAAAATACTCTCCACTGCATTTTTATAGTTATTTTCTAAATTTGATACTTTTTTGCTGTAATCTTCTCTAAATTTGGTAGCATGCTCATTAAATTGTTCTATTTTTTCCTTTTTAGCCTCTTCAGACAAAAGATCAAACTCTTCCTTTGAAGGCTTGATTTTTTCTATCTCTTGTTCAAATTCTTGTTGTAATTTAGAGTTGTATTTTTTGATTTGTTCTTGTAAATCTTGCAAAGCAAGAGAATCGTTAATCACCTTGTCACTATCAACAATTGCTGTTTTATGAGAATGGCTACACTCTGAACGATTGACAGCAAGATACGTAGCAGATGAAGAAAAAAAGTATGCAAATAACGATAAGAAACAAATGTAAGTGCTTCATTTTAAACTCCTGTTTCAATGGAAAATTTAATATTTGGTGAAGGCATTTTATCATAATCTTCCTTTACTAATGGAAAGCCGAAATCTAACCTTAATCTACCTCCAAAAGGAGATGGCATTGAGAAACCAAAACCTGTTGATACTCTTAAAAGCTTGTTGTCTTTATACATATCTTTACACTCTTCATTTCCACAGTCTAAGCCAAAAAGTGTCCCTAAGTCAATAAATAATGATCCCTCACCCAAGTCGATAGTATATGGTCTTTTGAGTTTCTATACCTTAGAACTTATTAGTTATAGTAATACAAATCTGATTTATAAATTTTTTATCTACTTTCTTTTATTAGAAATGGTACTTCACATAAACTGCTTTAATATTTCCATAAACTCTCCAATTCCATTCCTCATTCCTGATCTTTTAGTATTATTAGCTATTTTACATAGTTTTTCTGATTCACTTAATAAATCAATTAATAATTTCTTTAGATCTTTCTTTACTTCATTATTCTGTTCAAGCACCACTGCTGCACCTGATTTTTCTATGTATTTTGCATTATAGAATTGATGATTATCTTTTGAGTAAGGATAAGGAATATATATTGCAGGACGGATAGCAAGAGTTATTTCAGCCACTGAAGTTGCTCCTGCTCTACTAATTACTAGATGTGTATCACATAATTTCTGCTTCATATCATCGAAGAATTCACTTAATTTAAAATTTATCTTTTCTTTCTTATATAGAATTTTAATCTTATTTATACTTTTCTTTTTACATTGTTGCGTTATTCTAATTCTTTTCTTTAATGTTTCAGGTAAATCACAAATTACACTACTTACTACATCATCAAAAAAATTTGCACCCTGACTGCCTGCTATAATTAATATGTTAATATTTTCTGCGAACTTGCAGTAATCATTTATTTCTAATATTTTTTCGTTAACAAAATTTCCAGTAAAAATACATTTAGTACCTTGAGCATATTTAGTTGTAGGAAAACTGGTTGCAACAAATTTTGCACTTTTGAAAAAGAATCTATTTACTCTTCCTAGAATTATGTTTTGTTCGTGTAAAATTATAGGTATGGAAAGAATTTTTGCTGCAAGAAGCGTAGGAAAAGATGCGTAACTACCAAAGCCAATGATTAGTTTGGGTTTTAATTTCTTTATTTTGTAAAGTGCTAATAGACAACTATAAAACAATGCAAAATAAAACTTATAACTACTTGATTTACATAGTGGCAATATGTAGCTTGCTATATAAATATTTCCATTCATTTGTTTATCAGTGAATACTATAAATTCGTAACCTTGAACTTTTAATTCTTTTGCTAAAGTTATAGCTGGAAAGATATGTCCTCCCGTACCACCAGTTGCTAGAATAATATCCATTGTAAAATAACCTCTATATTAATAACCATTACTTAATAATTTACATGTATAATACTATTTACCATCACTAGAAACGGAGTAAAAGGTGTCTACTAATGATAATAAAAAAGATTTAATGAACAAAAACCAGACTAAAGAAGCAAGCCATAAAAATGTTGGCCTTTTGGAGCTATTAAAAAACAAAATAAAGAACATTGCAAATACATTAGGCATTTGTAAACAAGATCATACTTGTAAAAACACCAAGACAAAAAAAGAAGCTCTTCCTACTACCAGAAAAACTCCTGAAGATCTAAATAAAACTGCCATAAAAAAGATAGAAAAAAAACCTTCTTCTGCTCCTACAAAAAAAGAGAAGAAAGATCCACAAATCTTTAATTAACTATTTAAAGATTCATTATTTGCAGCTAATACCGATTCATGTATCATCTCTGAAATGGTTGGATGTGGGAAGATTGCTGATCTTATATCGACGTCCGTCCCCTCTAGCTGTTTTGTAAGAACAAAATTACTAATTAACTCTGTAACTTCTGCTCCTATCATATGAGCGCCCAATATTTCACCTGTATTTTTATCAATTATTGTTTTTACTAATCCTTCAGTCTCACCGAGTGCTATAGATTTACCATTAAATTGAGAGTAAAATTTCCCTACTTTTATTTCATATCCTTCATTTCTTGCTTGTTCTTCAGTTAAACCCAAACTTGCTATTTGTGGATGTGAATAAGTACAGTTTGGCACATATTCCTTATTGCACGCATGAACGTCTTTACCAGCTATTTTTTCTATACACATAACTGCTTCATGACTTGCTTTATGCGCTAAACATGGTGGACCGGCTACATCACCAATTGCATATAAATTCATTTCATTAGTTTCACACCATTTGTTTGTTTCTATAAAACCAGAAGTATTTAATTTTACTTTTGTGTTTTCTAGACCTACACCTTCAACATTTGGTTGAATACCAACTGCTAAAATAACTTTATCGAACTCCATGTTTTCATCGTTACTAAACCGTACTGTTACACAATTTTTGTTCTTAGTTAACGCCTTTACACTGCTATTCGTACGTATTTTTATTCCCTGTTTAGTAAATATTTCCTTTGCTAATATCGAAATCTCTTTATCTTCTACTGGTAAGATAGTATCTTTTATTTCAACAACTGTTACATCAACTCCTAAAGTGCTGTAAAAACTTGCAAATTCTATTCCGATCGCACCAGAACCTATAATCAAAAGCGATTTTGGTAATTCATTCGGTAACATTGCATGTCGTGCATTCCATATTAAATTCCCATCTGTTTCAATTCCTGGCAAATTTCGTGCTCTTACACCTGTTGCTAAGACAATATGCTTAGAAAATATTTCCGTATTATTAGATATTTTGATTGTATTATTCCCTGCAAGTTGACCAAAACCCTTATGAACCTTTATGTTGTTTTTTTTCATTAAATAGTCTATGCCTTTTGATAATTTATCAACAATACTTCTTGAGTATTTAACTATTGATTCTATATCAAAACTTACATTTTCTACTTGTATACCAAATTCTTGTGATCTTTTTATCAATCTGTAAATTTCAGATGATCTAAGTAGCGATTTTGTTGGTATGCATCCCCAATTTAGACATACACCACCGAGATTTTCTTCTTTTTCAATAATTGCAGTTTTGAATCCCAACTGAGCTGCTCTAATAGCTGCTATATAACCACCAGGTCCACTACCTATAACTGCAATATCATACTTATCCATTGATTTACTAACATTTAAAGCTCCATATATAACATAGTAAAATGGTTTGTTCAATTTTTTAAAGCAAGTGGTTTTATAAAATGTTTTTAATTTTTAAGGTGCTAGTTATCAACATTAATTTTATAAGGCATAAATTTAGATAACAACCATTTTGGTTCTATTCGCATCTTATGGAATTTTTCATGGAATGTGTCTGCATTATAATGTACTAATTCTAACAGCGGTAATTCACCATTGTAAGCTATCATAATTCGGTTTCCACTTGCATCCCCGACTAAATTATAAAAATTGCCAAATTCTTTTTTGATTAATTCTGACTCTTCACTGTGAGTTTTAGAGTTAGTAAAAGTATTAATAGCAAAAACTCCTCCGGTTGATAGTATACCTTTCAACATCTTCATAAAATTAATAGATAAGAATTGACTTGGTATATACTCCTTAGAAAATAAATCCATAATAATTAAGTCGTAATAGTTTTTAGTATTTAGAGCTCTAGACACATATTGATATGCATCCTCTATGAATACTTCCGTTTTCTTGTTTTCTTCTAAGAAGAAAAATTCTTTAGAGATCTTTTTTAATTCAGGATTAATTTCTACAATATCAAATTTTACATAATCATGCACTAAGTTTTGGAGATATCTTATTAATGCACCTCCGCCTAATCCTAGCATCAAAATCTTTTTTGGACGTGGGTTTAAATATAAAGCACCAAGAACCATTTTTTGATATTCAAAAACTGGCATCTGAATGTTATCAATGTAAATACAGGTTTGCCGAGGTGTTTTAATGCTAGGAACCTCAAATGCTAAACATCGCATATCATCATCGTTGTACACCCAAACCTCTCCAAAAGAATTTGTAGTATTGTAAATTATTTGATAGTTTTTATTTATATATTTATATATGTACCAATGTGCTCCCAAGTAAGTTAATGAATAACCTAATGAAATTATTGTAATAAGAAACCACCAAAGTCTGAATTTATTTTTTCCTTTTGAAACCATAATGCATCAAGAATGTTTCCTACATTTTACCACAAACATTCACTATTGAACTACATTGATAGCCACTATATAACCATCAGCCCTCTACCTGTAATCAAAATATCATGCTTATCTATTGATTTACTAACCATTTCAAGGGTTATTTATATCATAACAAAATAATACCTTCAATTTTTTACGACAATAGTCCTGTGAAATACAAAAAATTATCTTCTAATTTTGACTTATTTTGATTATATATTGAATTTTGAGTGATTCAAATATGGCAGGCCATTCACAGTTTTCAAATATAAAGCATCGTAAAGGCGCACAAGATGCTAAACGCGCTCAAAAATTTACGAAGCTTATTAGAGAAATAACAGTTTCCGCAAAGCAAGGGCTACCAGACCCTGAGCTAAACCCACGTCTTCGTTCAGCTATATTTGCTGCACGCAAGGAAAATTTACCAAAGGATAAAATAGAGGCAGCAATAAAAAGTGCAACTGGTAATATTTCTGGGGAAAATTATGAAGAAATACAATATGAAGGATATGGCCCTTCGAGTACAACGCTAATTGTTCATGCATTAACAAACAATCGCAATCGCACTGCTTCTGAGGTGCGTTATATTTTTTCTCGTAAAGGTGGAAATTTAGGAGAAACAGGAAGCGTTAGTTACCTGTTCAATCATTTTGGACTTATTGTATATCAAAAAGAAAACATCGATTTTGACGACTTATTTAATTACGGTATCGAGCTAGAAGTACTAAACATTGAATTGAAAGAATCATATATTATAACCTGTAAAGTAAAAGATTTTGGCAAAGTACGTGATGCTTTTTATGCAAAATTTGGAGAACCAGAACTTGCACGCCTTTCATGGCAACCAAAAGACCTTCTTGAAATTCAAGACAAGGAGTTAATTGATAAAGTATCTGTTCTCGTTGAAGCACTTGAAGATAATGAAGATGTACAGTACGTGGAGGGTAACTTTACTTTTATTGATCAGAATTCTTAATGCCTATTATTATTTTTTAACTACCAAAAAACAACGCTTCTGCAAACTCCCTACTAGTAAACTCTCTCAAGTCTTCTATACTTTCACCAATTCCTACAGCATATAATTTTATTCTATATTCCTGAGCTAAACCCACAACCACTCCACCTTTTGCAGTACCATCTAACTTTGTTATTATTAACCCTGTGACGTTCACCATCTTATTAAATGTTTCTAATTGGCTATAAGCATTTTGTCCTGTGGTTGCATCAAGAACTAAAATAACATTATGAGGAGCCGTATTATCTAATTTTTTTACAACTCTATATATCTTTGAAAGTTCTTCCATTAAATTAACATTATTCTGTAGTCTGCCAGCTGTATCAATTAACACCACATCGATATTATTTTTTATAGCCTGATCTACAGACTTATATGCTATACTTGCAGAATCGGCACCATGTTCTCCAGTAATAATAGAACAACCTGAACGATCTGCCCAAATTTGTAACTGCTCACTCGCTGCAGCTCGGAATGTATCACATGCAACAAGCATAACAGACTTTCCCATCTTCTTATATTTATATGCAAGTTTACCTACAGTTGTTGTTTTACCATTACCATTCACTCCACAAACCATTATTATGTGTGGCTTTTTATCTAAAATTAGTGGCTGTACAATTGGATTTAGTATATATTCTATTTCATTTACCAATTGTTGTTTTACGATATTACACTCAACTTCCTTTTCAAACTTAACACTTGCTAATTTATCAATAATTAATTTAGAGGTTTTACTACCTATATCCATACTGATTAACAAATCCTCTAGCTCATCCAAAAGGTTTTGATCTAATTGTTTTTTAGTAGAAAAAATGCTCTTTATTCCCTCACCAAAGCGAGAAGAAGTTTTCAACAGGCCTTTACATAGGGTATTAAATAAACTCAAAATAACACTCCTTAAAAGGATAAATTTATTACAATATAAAAAATACTTATAGCAAAGTAAATAGCTATTCTGTGTCAATGATAATCATAAATTCACCTGGACTGGTATAACCTAAAGCATTTTTTGCTTGTTCATCAAGCAAATCTAAATCTAAGCTTTTTTCATATAAACCAATTATCCTATTATTCAAACTTTCTTTTTTAAGGGAGATACTTTTCAGTATAGATTTATTGTACTCTATGTCTTTCTTCAAGTTAATCAGTGCTATCAAGCCTCGATTACCTGTAAATGTACTAACGGCAAAATAAAATATAAGAGAAAAAATAAATGAAGTAATGAATAGATACAAAAGACTTTTCTTTCTTTTAGGTGAAATAACCAATATTAACTAAATAATAAAAATTATGAACCTTGGCGTGCTTTACACCTTGGCTTAACTTTATTTATTACATAAAGCTTACCAAACCTTCTTACAAGTTTACAGTTCTTATCTCTATTACGACAAGACTTTAACGACGCTTTTACTTTCATATTCGCATTAAAAAATCAAATCAATCTGAATTATAACTACTTATAACCCTCTAGTCAATTGCCCTGTAGATAAATGCACTTGTGAAAATACTGCAATTATTACCTGCAACTTTTAATATACCATTATCAATCACAATTTTTTCCTCCCCTTGATTATTCAACTTAACAATCACAACGCCAGACAAAGCATAGATCAAATAAGGAGCATGATTAGCTAAAATCATAAGCTTTCCTTCTGACCCATTTACTAAAATAGATAAAGTTTCATCAAATGAAACACAGCTGTCAGGAGAAAAAAACTGCACTTTGAAAGTATTCATAATTCTTAATTTTGACTTTCCGCTTTTTTAATTGCTTCATCTATGCTACCTACCATATAAAAAGCTGTTTCTGGCAAATGATCATACTTACCTTCAATAATTCCCTTAAAACTAGAGACAGTATCAGCAAGTGAAACAAATTTTCCAGGCATACCAGTAAATATTTCTGCAACATGGAAGGGCTGAGAGAGAAATTTCTGAATCTTACGCGCTCTATCAACAATAACCTTATCTTCATCAGATAATTCGTCCATACCAAGTATGGCTATAATATCTTGTAAAGATTTATAAGTTTGAAGTATACGTTTCACTTCAGATGCAACTCGATAATGCTCCTCACCAATTACTTCAGGTAAAAAAGACTGAGAAGTTGAATCAAGAGGATCAACAGCAGGGTATATTCCCATTTCAGCTATTTGTCTTGATAAAACTGTAGTAGCATCAAGATGTGAAAAAGTAGTTGCTGGAGCAGGATCAGTCAAGTCATCCGCAGGAACATATATAGCTTGTACAGAAGTTATAGAACCCGAAGTAGTGGAAGCTATTCTTTCTTGCATTGCACCCATATCAGTTGCTAATGTCGGCTGATAACCTACAGCCGATGGTATTCTTCCAAGCAAAGCCGAAATCTCAGAACCAGCTTGAGTAAATCTAAAAATATTATCTACGAAAAATAAAACGTCTTGATTTTCACAATCACGAAAATACTCTGCCATAGTTAGTGCTGTTAAGGCCACTCTAGCTCTTGCTCCAGGTGGTTCATTCATTTGACCGTAAACTAGAACAGCTTGAGATTTTTCATAATCATCTATGTTAATCACATTTGAAGTAATCATTTCATGATAAAGATCGTTACCTTCACGGGTTCTCTCTCCTACTCCAGCAAACACAGAAAATCCTTTATGAGCTTTTGCTATATTATTAATTAATTCCATTATTAAAACTGTTTTACCAACTCCAGCTCCACCAAATAAACCTATTTTACCTCCCTTGAGATAGGGTGCGAGAAGATCTACAACTTTTATTCCAGTAACTAAAACTTCATCTTGTATCTTTTGTTGAATAAAGCTTGGTGGTTCCTTGTGTATAGGCTCTAAGTTAAATTGTCCATTTAGTGGACCACGTTCATCTATTAGCTCTCCAGTAACATTAAAAATTCTCCCTAAGGTTGAACGCCCAACTGGAACTGATATTGGGGCACCAGTATCCATAAATTCATCACCCCTTGATAAACCATTTGTACTATCCATAGCAATACAACGGACCACATTATCACCTATGTGCTGTGAGACCTCTAAGATCAATTCTGTATTCTGATATTTTAATTTACTTTTTAAGGCATTGAATATTTTAGGTAGAACGGCATCAAATTTTAGGTCTACAACTGCTTGAGTTACCTTTACTACTCTACCTATACTTATGTTTATTTTGTTATTGCTTGACACTATGAAACACTTTTTCGTAAAAGGAAATTGTATATTATTAGTAATGATTTTACAACAATATTTACTTACTACGTTTTATTACAAATAATGCAAATGCATTTAATACCCAAGTAATAATAAACAACACTGAACTAAGTGCATAAGCAGCTAAAGTCTGCACGCTATTAAAATCTTGATCTCCTGTAAGCAATGTGGCAATTTGTACAGTAATAGTGGTAACTGAATGAAGGGGATTAAAAGTCAAATTCGCGTTAATTCCAACTGCCATTAGTACAATCATGGTTTCACCTACAGCTCTAGAAACTGATAATAACACGGCACTAAAAATAGTAGGCATTGCGTAAGGTATTATCACATTCCATATAGTTTCTGCAGGTGTTGCACCTAAAGCCATAGAGCCATAACGTAAAATTTTCGGAACAGATCTTATTGCGTCTTCTAACAAAGAAATAAAAAAAGGAAGAATCATTATTCCAATCGATAAACCAGCAACTAAGGCGCTCTCTGAGTGTATACTTAAGTTAAATAAATTTGCTATTTTTTTTACAGCAAAGGATAAAAAAACTATTGAAAAATATCCGTATACAACAGTAGGAATAGCAGATAAAATTTGCAAACCTGTGTTAATTACATATTGCATGTCTTTACTAGCATACTCACTTATATATATTGCAGAAAATAAACCTAATGGAACAACTATAATCATTGAAACAATAGTTATAAGCAAGGTACCAATCAAAAGAGGTAATATACCAAAACACCCGATTTTCTCTTCATTAATTGTTACTATATTGTGATTCCATTTTGAACAAAATAAAAACTCTGAAATAGTTATTTCATGAAAAAAGTTAATCGATTGAACAAAAATAGATAACATTATAAACAAAGTAACAAAAAATGATGTGGACAAAGCTATACACAACATAAGCTTTACTATCTTATATTTTACATTTTTTAAAACAAGAGAGAACATAAGAATAATTAGTGTAGTAACAATATAAACTGTAAGATAATTATTATAAAAGATAAACTGATATTAATAAACAATTGAGACACAAAAAAATCTTATTAATTTTTTCTTACACAGAATGATTAATATCAATAAATAAGTATATATTCATTTACTAGCATATTAATAAACTTTACTTTATGGTAATGCTGTATAAATTAACTATCATTTGACAATAAAATAAAATAATTTAAAATAATTAATTATGTTTTATTTAAAAAATGAAAAGAACATTTCAACCAAAAGTTTTGATAAGAAAACGCAGACATGGATTCCGTTCACGCATGGCAACAAAAGCTGGAAGAAAAATTCTAAACAGACGTCGCTCACTAGGATGTAACAAGTTATGCGCATAACAAGTATAAAAAAAAAGACTTTTCTTTTTTATTTAAAAATAAATCAGTATTTCATAACTCTTTGTACAGAGGTATTTACATATCTATATGCGCTATAAAAGAAAGAGAGCCTGAAAAATACATTAAAACAACAAGGCTAGGTATAGCCATTAGTAAAAAAATAGGAAAAGCAACAAAAAGAAATAAAATAAAAAGGCGACTTCGTGTACTTGCTAAAGAGATAATTTTAAACCCAAAAGGTACAGATTATTATTATGTAATAATCACTCATAAAAGTATTATACACACGGATTATCAAAATTTAAAAAAAGATCTAACTACTTGTTTTAAAAAAATAGGATAAAAATAATAAACTGAAACATTTACAAATGTTTTAATTATGCTAGTATAAAGTA
Organism: Wolbachia endosymbiont of Chironomus riparius; assembly: GCF_918315375.1. Taxonomy (NCBI): domain Bacteria; kingdom Pseudomonadati; phylum Pseudomonadota; class Alphaproteobacteria; order Rickettsiales; family Anaplasmataceae; genus Wolbachia; species Wolbachia endosymbiont of Chironomus riparius. Next base: position 218,440 of record NZ_OU906733.1, on the reverse strand, counting down.
TCGCTTTAGACATGCAATAAATAGAGGGTAGAAATGTCACATAAAGAGTTCAATCAGCAAAAAAGTTTTAGGAATAGTAATAAGAAAGACGCAAAGTCTGCAGTGATACAGGCGAAATACCTAAAAGAAAGCCCTGTTAAACAAGAAAAAGAAATAAAATTTTTAATCAAGCAAGTCCATGCAAGTCAATTGACCAATAAGTCAGCTAATTTAGAAAAATAAGATTAAAAATACCTAAAGAAAGGCATGTTGATAATTTTATAAAAGAAACTTTTATTAACTTGGCAGCGACTTACTCTCCCTTTTAAAGTACCATTAGCGCTAAAAAGTTTCACTTCCGAGTTCGAGATGGGATCAGGTGTTTCCTCTTTGCTATAACCACCAAGTTAACAAAAGTTTCTTTTATTAGAAAATACAATATTTAACACTGCATACATACACATAAAAAATAAATAAATCAATCAGGCTATTAGTACTAGTTAGCTCCACATGTTACCATGCTTCCACACCTAGCCTATCAACGTGGTAGTCTCCCACGGCCTTAATTGGGAAATTTTTTTGAAGAGGGTTTCTTGCTTATATGCTTTCAGCAATTATCCCATCTATACTTAGCTACCCAGCGATGCTATTGGCATAACAACTGGCACACCAGAGGTATATCCATCTCGGTCCTCTCGTACTAGAGTTAGCACTTCTCAAATTTCCTTTACCCACGGCAGATAGAAACCGAACTGTCTCACGACGTTCTAAACCCAACTCACGTATCACTTTAATCGGCGAACAGCCGAACCCTTGGGACCTTCTTCAGCCCCAGGATGTGATGAGTCGACATCGAGGTGCCAAACGGTGTCGTCGCTATGAACGCTCGAACACCATTAGCCTGTTATCCCCGGCGTACCTTTTATCCGTTGAGCGATGACCCTTCCATACAGAATCACCGGATCACTATGACCGACTTTCGTCTCTGCTTGGCTTGTCAGCCTCGCAGTCAGGCAAGCTTATGCCATTGTACTATTAAGCTGATTTCCGACCAGCTCTAGCTTACCTTCGTACGCCTCCGTTACGCTTTAGGAGGCGACCGCCCCAGTCAAACTACCCACCATACAATGTCCTAGTTTCAGATAATGAAACATAGTTAGTTATCAAAAGCATAAAGGGTGGTATCTCAAGGGTGACTCCATTATAGCTAGCGCCATAACTTCAAAGTCTCCCACCTATCCTGCACATCAGACTCTCAATAACAATGTAAAGCTATAGTAAAGGTGCACGGGGTCTCTTCGTCTAACCGCGGGTACCCCGCATCTGCACGGGGAATTCAATTTCGCTGAAGTGATGTTGGAGACAGTGGAGAAATCGTTACGCCATTCGTGCGGGTCGGAACTTACCCGACAAGGAATTTCGCTACCTTAGGACCGTCAGTGTTACGGCCGCCGTTTACTGGGGCTTCAATTTGGAGCTTGCACACCTCATATTAACCTTCCAGCACCGGGCAGGCGTCAGACCCTATACTTCCACTTACGTGTTTGCAGAGTCCTGTGTTTTTAGTAAACAGTCGCTACTCCCTATTTTGTGCCACCTACCAATAGTTGCCTAACAGTAGGCTACCCTTCTCCCGAAGTTACAGGTATAATTTGCCGAGTTCCTTCAACATCATTCTTTCAACACCTTAGTATACTCTACTTATCCACCAGTGTCGGTTTACGGTACGGCCTCATTTAATGTAAGTGCTATTTCCTGGAATTTCTTTTGAGCATAGACCAATCCAATAAGGCTATACAAAAATATAAAATTCGTCACACTTACGAGGTTTAGGAATATTAACCTAATTGCCATCGACTACTCCTTTACGGACTCGCCTTAGGTACCGACTAACCCTACGCAGATTAACTTAACGTAGGAAACCTTAGATTTTTGGTGAGAGTGTTTTTCACACTCTTTTACGCTACTCATGTCAGCATTTTCACTTCCGATATCTCCAGCAGTCTTCACAGACCACCTTCACAGACTTACGGAACGCTCCGCTACCGCGCTTCATCGATCGAAATCAATAAAGCACCCACATCTTCGGTATACAGCTTTAGCCCCGGTACATTTTCGGCGCAGAAAAACTTATTTAGACAAGTGAGCTGTTACGCTTTCTTTAAAGGATGGCTGCTTCCAAGCCAACCTCCTAGCTGTAATGGTTTTTCTACTTCCTTCCCCACTTAGCTGTAATTTTGGGACCTTAGATAGTGGTCTGGGCTGTTTCCCTCTTCACCACGGACTTAGCACCCGCAGTGTGTCTGCTGTATATTAATTACCGGTATTCGGAGTTTGGTTAAATTTGGTAGGATGATGAATCCCCCTAGTCTATCCAGTGCTCTACCCCCGGTAATATTCGTACAACGCTCTACCTAAATAGATTTCGCGGAGAACCAGCTATTTCCAAGTTTGATTGGCCTTTCACCCCTAATCACAACTCATCCAATACTATTGCAACAGTAACTGGTTCGATCCTCCAGTGTATCTTACTACACCTTCAATCTGGTCATGACTAGATCACTTGGTTTCGGGTCTAATCCATAAAACTAAAACGCCCTATTAAGACTTGCTTTCGCTATGCCTACACCTAACGGCTTAAGCTTGCTCCATAGATTAACTCGCTGACCCATTATGCAAAAGGTACGCTGTCACCCTATATTAAATATAGAGCTCCAACTGTTTGTAAGCACTTGATTTCAGGATCTATTTCACTCCCCTCCCGGGGTTCTTTTCACCTTTCCCTCACGGTACTTGTTCACTATCGGTCGTTAATGAGTATTTAGGCTTAGAGGATGGTCCCCCTATATTCAAACAGGATTTCACGTGTCCCGCCCTACTCGAGGATTTAAAAACTTTCTACTTATACAGGACTATCACCTTCTATGGTTACTATTTCCATAGTATTCTAATTCTTATTTCTAAATCACTGGCCTTTTCCGCTTTCGCTCGTCACTACTAACAGAATCTCGTTTGATTTCTTTTCCTTTGGCTACTTAGATATTTCAGTTCACCAAGTTTACTTTATATATTTATTCAATACATAATAACTAGCTAAACTAGTTGGGTTTCCCCATTCGGAAATCTTCGGATTAAAACTTGTTGACAATTCCCCGAAGCTTATCGCAGCCTGCCACGTCCTTCATCGCCTATTAACGCCAAGGCATCCATCAAGTGCTCTTAATAATTTATTTACCTGACTATGTGTAAAATATGCAGAGTTAAATATTGTAAGATTGAATTGAGATTAAATTAATCTCTACCATAAAACTTGTCAAACATCAAAAATCAACTCCTTTTATCCTATAGCAGAATAAAAACTATGTCAATATTTTTTTATATTAGAAACATTTACTTTAATTAGCAACAATAATATAATAAATCTCAAATGTATGATATAGATTGTTATATAGGTACTAAGAAAACATCCTTATTAGAAAGGTATATTTTCATCTCTTAAAAGTAGGATTTAGGGAGTTAAAAAATATGAAAAGCAGTGGATTCTCTAAAGAAAAAGTTATTTCAAATATTATGATCAAGTTTACTCGTATGTTTAATATTAAGCAAATTCAATTCTTTATTAGAAATAAATATGATAGTTTAAGTAAGAGAATAAAAGCATTTTTTAAAAAATCAAAAAATTTATTAAATATTAATATTGAAATAGGTTTGTATCATTTTTATAAGGGGAATATATCAGATGCAAAATTAAGGTTCTACTTAATCAATATATTCTACTCTCATTTACCTATAGCTTGGTATAATATTGGAAGATGCCATTTTGCACTAGGTAATACTGATAAAGCCTATTACTACTTAATGAAAGCATTTAAATTAGATAATAACCATGAAGAAACGCTTTATTATATAAAAAAAATGAAAAATCCTGCTGAGATTGAAAATTTGCCTAAAAATCTCATAAAACAATATTTTGATTATACAGGTGAATATTTTGTTGAACATTGGCTTATTGCTAGGCAATATAGGGGGCATGAACTCATACATATGGCAATTACAAAAGTTTTTAGTAACAATCTCACTGCTGACCTTGATATACTTGATCTTGGATGTGGAACGGGGATATGTGGTTATTTTTTCAAAGTCAATAATGTTGGAAGATATATAACAGGAGTTGATATTTCAAATAGGATGTTAAATATTGCAAGAGGGTGTTGTATAAAAGGTAAATCAGTTTACAATGAACTAATTCATACTGAAATAACTGATTTTCTTAGACAAGAGAAAAATTGTCAATATGATGTTATTATTTTTGCAGAAGTATTGCACTACATATCTGATTTTCAATTGGAGTTAGAACTTGCAAAAAGATCTCTAAAAAAAAGAGGAGTTATTGTATGTTTAGTAAGAAGAAAAGAAACTGAGGGTATTGATTTTATAAACAGGGGTGACTATTTTCGTCATTCAGAAAGTTATGTGAAAAACGTTGCAAAGGAAATAGAGATGCAAATAAGCTATATAAGTTATTCCAAAATATATGGAAGTCAAATTGATGGGATTTTATTTGCACTACAACATAAACAGAGTAATTAACTTAAATTTTTCCATCTTTTAAATTAGTTTGAATTGGAAAGAATAGCTGTAAAAAACAAGGGGTTTTATGAGTAAAATTACTGTTGATCATGAAAAAGATAGTAAATTAACTGATTTTGGGAAGTCCGTTTTATCAGATAGATATTTATCAGAAAATGAGAATTATCAAGATCTATTTATGCGTATTTCTCATCATTATTCAGATAACTCCGAGCATGCAAAACGCATTTATTACTATATGAGTAATTTATGGTTTATGCCTTCAACACCAATACTTAGCAACGGTGGAACAGATAGAGGGTTACCTATTTCTTGTTTCCTTAATGAAACTGAAGACAGTCTTCAAGGAATAGTTGATTTATGGAATGAAAATGTTTGGCTTGCTGCTAGAGGTGGTGGTATAGGAAGCTATTGGGGTAATTTACGTTCAATAGGAGAAAGCGTAAAAGGTAGCGGAAAAACATCAGGCATTATACCATTTATTATAGTACAAAATGCTTTAACACTTGCAATTAGTCAAGGATCCCTTCGCAGAGGTAGTTCTGCTGTTTATTTACCAGTATCTCATCCAGAAATAGAAGAATTCTTAGACTTACGTAAACCAACAGGTGGAGATCCAAATCGTAAAGCACTTAATATACATCACGCTGTAATAATACCAGATAAATTTATGCAAGCTGTTGAAAATGATCAAGATTGGGATTTAATTAGTCCCCGTGATAATAAAATTATTTCAACTTTAAAGGCACGTGAAATATGGATAAAAATATTGACTGCAAGAATTGAAACAGGAGAGCCCTATATTATCTTTATTGATTCAATAAATAAAAATAAACCTGTATCTTATCAAAATTTAGGTTTAGATATTAAGATGTCAAATTTGTGTAGTGAAATAACTTTAACTACAGGCTACGATCACAAGGGAAATTCACGTACTGCCGTATGTTGTTTATCATCATTAAATCTTGAGTATTATGAAGAATGGAAAGGTAATGAGCTTTTTATAGAAGATATAATGTGTTTTCTCGATAATGTTCTAGAAGATTTTATAAATAAAGCTCCTAATGAAATAAAACGTGCAAAATACTCCGCAATGAGAGAGCGTAGCATTGGCCTTGGTGTAATGGGATTTCATTCACTTTTACAAAGCAAAATGATTCCTTTTGAATCATTAACAGCAAAACAATTGAATAAACAAATATTTAAACAAATACGCGAACAAGCTGATTTAGTTTCGAAAAAACTTGCACATCAAAAAGGGTCGTGTCTTGATGCAAAAGAAGCTAATTTAGTTGAGAGATTTACTCATAAACTTGCAGTTGCTCCAACTGCTTCAATTTCCATCATAGCAGGAAGTACCTCGCCTGGTGTAGAACCATATGCAGCAAATGTTTTCACGCAAAAAACTTTAACAGGTTCGTTTGTAGTACGAAACAAATTTTTACAAAAATTATTAGCAGAAAAAAATCAAGACAACAACAAAGTATGGTCTTCAATCTCAACAAACGAAGGTTCTGTACAACATTTAAATTTTCTCAGTGACCATGAAAAATCTGTATTTAAAACAGCTTATGAGTTTGATCAAAGGTGGATTATTGACCATGCTAGTGACCGAACTCCTTACATTTGCCAATCTCAATCAATAAATTTATTCTTAGCTGCAAATGTGCATAAGCGCTATCTACACAAAATACATATGCTTGCTTGGAAAAAAGGACTAAAAAGCTTGTATTACTGTAGATCTAAGTCAATGCAAAGAGCTGATAAAATTTCACAAGATATACTTACAAAAAGTAAAATAATGGAGCAAAAAACAGATGTTGATTATGATGAGTGTTTATCATGCCAGTAAATTTATTTAAAACCTATAAAATCTTCCTGTTCGTATTTGTTTTGTATGATTTATACCAAAATAAATGTGATGTAAAAATGAATCTATTTTCCTTTTAAATAATAAAAGATTTTACTTTATTGCAATACAATATTCCCCATTTTGATATCAATCACATATATAATTTTTCAAGAGTTTAATAAGTGGTTTTTTTCTTTGGCTTCAGTTTTTTTAATATTTTTAAAAATTAGTTGACCTTTATACCAATCTTGATATTTTATACTCACTTGGTAATACATTTTTATCATATGGAGGAATTATGGAAAAAGAATGTACAACACTTTCAACAATCACTAACTCTGAGCAAGGATCAATAAGCGTAGTATCCGGGAAATTTTTGAATACCAAGACCGCTTTAGACGCTGCTCATAAGTATGATGTAATAGTTTCTAACTATAGAAGAAAAATTAAACGATGGCCTAATTGATGCTACAAAGGAAGATAACGTTCAAAAAGTTACAGAACTCATAAAAAGTGGAGCTCTTGTTAATAAAATTGACAGTTTTGGTAATACCGCTTTGCATTATGCTGCTCGGAATGGTAGCTTGAATATGGTAAAATGCCTGTTAAAAGCAGGGATTAACATCGATACTAAAAACTTGGACGAAAAAACCGCTTTAGACATTGCTCACAACGATGATGTGATAGATTTTTTAAGGGGAATAAAGGAGCCAAACAATGATCTAATTGATGCTGTAACAAAAGGTAACTATAAAAAAGCTTTAGAATTTATAAAAAATGGAGCTAATGTTAATGCCACAGACTATTTAGGTAATACTCCTATGCACCTAGCTGCTAAAAATGGCTTCTTAAACATAATAACACTACTTAGGAGTCGAGGAGCCTATGATAATACTGAGAACAATTTAGGCGAAACTCCATTTACACTAGCCATCTCTGCCGGTCAAATAAATATCTTAAATTACTTCGTGCGCGAAGGAATTGTTTGTATTCCCGAGTGCAATATCACCACTCTCGTAGAGAATATGAAACAAACAAATTCAGATAATCGTAAAGTTCAGACTGATATTGTAAAATGCATCTTCTCAAAGAAAACAGATTTTCCTGATAAAGAGCATCCTGGAAATATTTTCTTACATTATGCTGCTAAAAATTGTCAACCTAATATAGTAAAGCGCTTAATTGAAACACTAAATGCCTATCCTAACTTTCAGGATGATTTAGGCAACACTATATTGCATTACGCTGCTGAAAGCGATAACTTAAAATTGGTTGAATATCTTGTGGGTGAAAAACATTTATCTTTAGATATTAAGAACAATATAGGCAAGACTCCAGTTGAAACAGCTGTCGCGAAGGGCAGCATAAAAACTTTAAACTACCTTGTCAATGAGATAAAAGTTGTTGATGTTCCAACTCGTGTTATCCCGTCATTTACATCAGATAACGGTAATATTTGTAACGTAAATGCAGTAAAGTTGATTATTGCCAAAACAGTTCATCGACTCTCTAGATATACTTTCTTACCACATGCTGCTAAACATTGCCACCTAAATATAGTAAAGTACTTGATTGAGGAACAAAATGTCGATCCTAATTTTCAGGACGAACTGGGCAACACTGCATTACATTATGCTGCTGCACGTAATCGCTTACCATTAGTTCAGTACCTTGTCGATGAGAAACACGTATCTTTAGATATTCAAAACAAAATAGGTAATACACCTATACATGTGGCTGCCAAAGATAACCGCTTGGATATAGTTAAATATCTTTTGAAGGAAGAAGCTAACTTAAGCATTAAAATAATAATAACAAAACGCCTCTAGATATACTTGCTCAAAAAAGTAAACCTGGTAGTGATATAGAAGTTTTTTTAAAGCAAGAAGGTTATAATAATAATCGTCAACGTTGTGACATAGTAGCAATTACAAATACTCTACCCTCAGATATACAAAACGGTGTTGTTAACTTAGTTCAAGATAATTCAACAAAGTCTCCTATGCAAATTACATGTCAAGAATATAATAATACATCTACACCAGAGATAAATTCTAATGTAAAAAATGGTACAATAATATATGGTACAATAATATTAGGTACTCTGATTGCTGGTGTTTTTAATAAAACACGACACAAGCAACCGGTTCCTGAAGAGCTTTTATCACCTATTGAACAATCTATAAAGAGAAATAATTTGGGTGGAGGTTTGCAAAATCTAAATGAGGGTATAAGACAGTGGGGAGTGGGTGATGGTCCTAGTACTGATTGCAATGAAGTATCAGTACATGGTAACACGACAGAGTTAAAAGAAAGAATTAGAATTATACAGCTTTAATACGAGGAATTTGTTAATTAATTAAAGAGGTAGATAAATTTATTATATTCATTTTCTTATACTATCAGAGAAAAAATTATGTATGTATAACTTGAATACAAAAAGACCAAAAATACTTTCTAGTGTCATTCTTTACTAACCCCATACTACTCAGAGTATAGATGCGACTATTCCATACTAAATAAAACATATATTATAACAAATCAAAAATTTTAAAAGAAGAACTATAATTGCTAAAGTTGTCTCGATTTAGCTCAGTTATCCAAGTTTGACAATTAATACTTAATATCTCTTCTATCAGTAATCTCCTGTGCTGTAAATCCAGATGAGACATTATTTCATCAAGCAATAAAATTGGTGCTTTATTGCAATAAATACACCTTGCTTTTACACTAGACAAAGTAATAGAAAGTAATAACAGTTTTTGTTCCCCAGTAGAGCATAGATTGATAGGAAGATTTCTTTTTTGACATAAAATTTGAAAATTATCATTATGAACACCAAATTTAACCTTCCCTGTCAACGCATCTTTTTGTCTATTTTCCTTTAAATTTCTTTTATAATATTCTTCTCCATTGTCAGAATCTAATTGGCTATTAAGTTTTAAATTTGCTTTAGGAAAAAGCCCGATGGAGTAGTTATCAATAGTGCTTTGTAGAATGTTAAGTACAGATAATCTCATGCGCGAAATATTTATTGCACTAGTAGCCATTATAGTTTCAATACTATTCAACCAATTCTCATCTAAAATTCCACTTCTTAACAGCTTGCTTCTATCATACTTAGCTTTTCGATATTTCATATAATAGTCAGCATATGTATCTTCAAACATTGAAGCTATACGGTCTAAAAACTTCAACCTATCGCTTTGAGAATGAACCAATATATGATCCATTTGTGGAATAAACCATATCACGTTAGAAATTTTATACAAAAATAAGTAGCTAGATTGTATTTTATTATCAATTTGAACTATTTTTTTATTAGAATTTTTTGCAATTCCGATTGAATTAAAATCTACTCCGTTAAAAAAATTATAATGCACTGTCCAATCTTGACTACTGAATTTATTTTGCATCTCGCTAGCTTTAGCTTTTCTCATACCATTACTTTTTGCAAGTAATGAAATAGCTTCAAGCAAATTGGTTTTACCAACACCATTTTCACCAATTATTACAATTGAAGAATTTCCTGAATATAGTTCAAAGTCGGAATAGTTACGAAAGTTATGTAATCTTAATTTTTCTACGTAGCAATTAATAGACATTTAAATAATATTTTATACATTACTACTCAATATATGAAAAAGAATATTTACCAAAATATTGTTTTTTATTGATTATATATATATAATCCACTTTCTTGGATAAAAAGTTAATGTTACAAAGAAATTTTTTAATATGGTTTTTGGCATCATTGTTCTACGCGTACCAATATATATTGCGTGTAATACCTAATATTATTGCACCTGAATTAATAACAAAATTCAATATAAGTATTGTAGATATTGGTCAATTTGGTGGTTTGTACTATATAGGTTATACATTAGCCCATATACCAGTTGGAATTTTTCTCGATAGGTTTGGGCCAAAAATTGTTTTACCTGTTTGTATTCTTTTAACATTTGTTGGTACACTACCCCTAATATACTTTGATGAATGGTACTACTCAATACTTGGTAGAGTGATTGTTGGAATTGGATCATCAGCTTCAGCAATTGGAATTTTTAAAGTTGCAAGCATGTATTTTGCTCAAGAAAAATCGCCAAGGATGGCAAGTTTGTCTATTATAATAGGAATATCAGGAGCTATATATGGCGGGTTACCTCTCGACTATCTGCTAAATAAGTTTGGCTGGAACAATGTTATCTACGCTTTTTCGATTGTAGGTTGTTTACTTGCCCTATTATTGTTCTTAATAACACCTAAAAATAGTACTCAACAAGAAAAATTTAGTATTAAAGATTTAAAAACAGTACTTTTTAATAAACATATTATTCTCATTAGTTTCTTTGGCGGGTTAATGGTAGGTCCTTTAGAGGGCTTTGCTGACGGTTGGGCAAAAGCATTCTTATGTGAAGTATATAACATGACTGATAATTTAGCCTCTTCTCTTTCGTCCGTGGTATTTATGGGTATGGGAGCTGGATCATTTTTTCTAG
>NZ_OU906733.1:175042-207020 GCF_918315375.1 Wolbachia endosymbiont of Chironomus riparius | reverse complement strand
GATATGTTTACTAATAGCTATATTTGGGTTTTTTTGGTTAAAAAAACAGCAGTCAGATTCTAAAAATTGCTTGTAGCAACTTCTTATCTCGATATGATAAATTAAGTACAGTGAAGAATTAATCTATGGTAAGCATTTTAAAAAAAATTTTAAGATCATTAGGAATTTCAGCTTTTCAAAGCAGCTTAAAAGCGTTTGATATTGAAATTTATCAATCAGTGCAACAGGAATTACAACGTCAAAAATCACAATTACAATTAATTGCATCCGAAAATTTTGCAAGTAGAGCAGTAATGGAAGCTCAGGGTTCTATCTTAACTAACAAATATGCAGAAGGTTATTCAGGTAAAAGATATTACTGTGGCTGTGAACATGTTGATAGAATTGAAAATCTTGCTATAGATAGGCTATGTAAACTATTTGGTGTTAAATTTGCTAATGTTCAGCCTCACTCTGGTTCGCAAGCAAATCAGGCGGTGTTTGCTTCATTACTCAGACCTGGTGATACAATACTAGGATTATCTCTTAATTGTGGAGGACATCTTACACATGGAGCGACTCCAAATCTATCTGGTAAATGGTTTAAATCAATTCAGTATGAAGTTGATAAGGAAACTTATTTGTTGGATATGGATGAAATAGAAAAGTTAGCATTGAAACATAAGCCTAAGTTAATTATAGCAGGAGCCTCTGCTTACCCAAGAGAAATAGATTTTAAACGTTTTCGCGAAATTGCAGATAAAGTTGATGCTTATTTACTAGCAGACATTGCACACTATGCAGGACTCATCGCTGCGGGTATTTATTCGTCTCCGGTTAAATATGCACATGTTATGACTTCAACAACTCACAAAACCCTCCGTGGTCCTCGTGGTGGAATAATCATGACAAACGATGAATTGATACACAAAAAAATTCAATCTGCTGTCTTTCCCGGATTACAAGGTGGGCCACTGATGCATGTTATAGCAGCAAAAGCTGTCGCCTTTAAAGAAGCATTGAATCCAGAATTTAAGAATTATAGCAAGAAAGTTGTAGAAAATGCTAAAGTGCTAGCTGAAGAGTTACAAAAGCAAGGTTTAAATATTATTACTGGTGGTACCGATTCTCATATGGTATTAGTAGATTTAAGACCAAAAAAATTAACGGGCAAATACGTAGTGGATAGCCTGGAAAGAGCTGGCATTACCTGCAATAAAAATGCTATACCATTTGATACAGAAAAACCTGCTATCACTTCAGGATTGCGTCTTGGTACTGCTGCTGAAACAACACGAGGACTTGAAACAGAAGAGTTTAAAAAGGTAGCTGGTCTAATCAGTGAAATAATTCAAGGATTAGTTAATGGCAATAGTTCGAATGTTGAAAAAGAGGTGTCAGCCAAAGTAAAAGAAATCTGTAATAAATTTATTATTTATTGATTTAAACTAATTCAATACAGTTAAATTCGCTGCAATAAGAACATATGAAATCCCATTGTTTTAACTCTTTGTTACAATTTTTGCATCTCCAACCTGGATCAGATAAAGCTTGAGAATGCAACTGATTTAACCAGTAAATTGCTTCATCATATTCTTGTAGTAAAACCTTTAGTTTTACCATAATTAGATAAGTTGATAAGTAATTAACCTGCTTCATAGCAGTGTTTAAATATTGATCAGCAAGATCATATTTTCCTGAATCTATTGCAAATAAAGCTAGCACACAATAGCTAAAATAATAATCAGAACGTAAATTGTATAGCTTTTCAGCATTTTGATTATTTAAACTTATGTACAATTTCGCTATTTGAGGAGTTGGATTTAATTCATATTCCTCTTCTAAAACTGCAGAAGCTTTTCTTATTTTTCCAAGTTTAGTATAAAATTCTGCTTTTAAATAATTGATGGGTTGAAAAGCTGCATAATTACTTTGTGCTATAAATACAGATTTTATAGCTTGTTTAAGATCTCCCTTGCTTTCATATTCTCTTGCTAAAGCACAATAAAGAGCAGCAAGCATTTTTTTTTGACTAAAAGAAAGAGAAACATTCAATCTTTTAGACTCATTCAACTTGAGAATTGCATTATGCCAATCATGCCTAATAATGCTATTCTCTATTTGAAAGGGCAAAGATAAAACTTTATCAGTAATTGAATTACTACAGTACTCTATGAATTTCTGAAATGATATTTTATCTTTTTTTAGTTGTACAATTAGCTTGCTAGATAAGAGTAAAGCCAAATTATGATTTTTACTTGCTATGCTTATTATATTGTGACTAAAGAAATTATAGTCTCCTGTTTTACCTGCATGAAAAGTTTTAATAAGAAGTAATTTATCATTTTCCTGATTTAAGTTTTTGACTAATTTTTGAAAATTTTCTGTATCATTTAAATCTAAACTAAAAAATGCTTCAAAAATAAGTGCTAAATCCCTATCCTTCTTCTTACTTCTAATGTTAACAAGTGTTGAAGCTATGGAAGAAAAAAAACGTACAAAAATAATTAATAAAAATAATAAAAATACAAATACTAGAATAATAAAATATAAATCTATACTAATTGCATAATTTCCTAACTCTAATTTTAATATTTCACCACTAACCTTTACCCAAAGACCAAAAAAAAATGCAATAATAAAAGTTACTAAATAAATCATGAGATATAATATAACAAGTGATTATATATTATTAGGATATTCTTGTAAGTTGAAATGAAATTATTTAATTTATTCAACCATTGTTTAAATTCTGAATTAGTTAGGTTGCTTACTATAATATCTACGTTTTGCCAATTATTTTGATTGATTGAATCTTCAATTTCGATCCATTTTGCTCTAAAAGGATCATTTTTATTTTTCACCTTGATCCAATTTGTGATGATCTTCTGCAATAAAGTACTTTGATTGTAATTAATAATATCAACTGTTTTTTCAAAATATAATTTCAGCTCATAAAGACTATAGACCTCTTTCACATTTTCTAATACATTAATTGTTTCTTCTATATCTTGATCATTCAGTTTTATTATTAAGGATTTTACTTCATTTATATGATCATCAAATTTTATTTCCTGTAATAATGAATTCTTCATTTTAATTACAAGAAGTAATAATCTTGCAAGATCTTTATATCTAATATCACAATTTTCTGTTTGATTAGACTGAATGCCTAAGGCCTTTCTAAAATCAAATACTTTTTTTTCCAATCGAGATTGATTATAGTCAAGTAAAATCTTTAAATCTTCTATAGATTCCGACAAGGCTTTTATATTATTTGCATTCTCTTGTTTATGCATTTTTAGAAAGGCTATATTATTTACTAGCACATGACTAATGATCAGTAGCACAATCAAGAACCAAGCTATGCTTTTTTGAATATCATTCATAACGTAATATTTCTGCAGGATCTTGAGAAGTTGCCTGTAATGCAGGAATAATTGTAGCCAATAGTGATAAAAATAATGCAAGCGCAGAAACATTTATCACATCCTGAGGAATTAATATTACAGGCAAACTTGAAAAAAAATATATCATAGGATCAAGAAGTTTAACATTTATAAATTTTTCTAAAAATATTCTAATATTTTCAATATTTAGGGAGAAAGTAATACCAATAATACACCCTATAAATGTTCCTATAAACCCAATTAACACTCCACAAATACAGAATATACGCATAATACTTCCATTTGTTGCACCAAATGTACGCATAATTGCAATGGCAGATTTTTTTTCCTGAACTATGATCATTAAATTAGATACAATGTTAAATGCTGCAACTACTATAATTAAAGTAAGAATTAAAAACATCACATTTCTTTCAGTATTTAAAGCACTTAAGTAATGGCTCTGTTGTACTTGCCAACTTTCACTTCTCATTCCTGTTGCTTTTTCTATTGCTTTAGCTACCTTATCAGATTCAGCAATTTTATCTACAAATACTTCTATACTTCGTATGTTATCCTTATAAGCAAAAAAACTCTGAGCAGCTTTCAGCGGCATATAGATTAGAGTGCTATCATATTCCAACATACCCATATCAAATGTTCCTATAATTTTATATTTCTGCATTTTGGGCATCTTACCGAGCAAAATATCAAATTCTCTAGGTAGTATAAGAGTAATATAATCAGTGTTCAAAACTTCCGCTAGATGTTTTCCTATTATTACTCCTTGATTGGATTCTTGTATATCATTGATCATGATCTTATTCGAAAAATTGTAAGTATTTAGTAAATCCTCAATCGCTATTCCTCGAATCACTGCGCTAGCTATATTTCCATTCGCCTCTATAACAACTTGATCATTAGTTATAGGAATAGCTTGCAATACCCCTGGTATTTTTTTTATCGATTCTGAAATTTCATCATAATTTGGATTTATGTTTTTATCAAAATATACATTTATATGACCATTTATTCCTATTATTGAGTCAAGCAAATTTTCCCTAAATCCATTCATTACAGACATTACCACTATTAATGTGGCAACACCAAGAGCAATACCAAGAATAGAAAATAAAGTCATTATTGAGCAGAATTTTATATTCTTTGCTCGCAAATAACGAATAGCCATCATTACTTCAAAAGTAATAAACATGAAATCACGAAATATTTTTATTATTTTAAACTCTTCTTTACCTTAAGACTAGAGATTTTTACCATTAAAAATTAGAAAAAGATTCACATTTTAGATTATCTCTATTGTTTTCTTGAAGAGGTTGACAGGTATCAAGTAATATGTTTAAATTCGAATATTATCACCTTATCAAGGAGAGTAATACTTATGGTTAATAGCAAAAAAAAGCATACCATAGCATTTTGTATTTCAATAATTATACTTTTTGCTCTTGTGCCATTGATTCCAGCTATATTTTCTGCATCATCACTTTTTACCGCTACAATTTCTTCAATTATAATCGGAACCATGATAACCTTAAGTGCTTTTCAAGCAATAGAAAGTTACTCAGTTATAAAAAATAAAAGTACAGCAGATACCGTTAGTAGAAATATCGATAAAGTTAATAAAACATTAGGCAGAATATCTAATAAAGTTATAAATAATTATGATGATCTTACAGGAAATAATAAGATTTTCATTGAGAGGTTTTTTGAGAGTTGTAATGAAATTTTTGAACGTCTTGCTAAGCTTTTATTTGAGGAAAAAAATAATACTTTACCTACACAAGATAACAACAACATAAAACCTAGGGAAGATGTAAAAGCAATTGTTATTAAAAGAAGGGGTGGAATTACTGGTGATAATGATTATAGGTCCCATTAAGTCTATGTTTTAAGCATGGAAA
This sequence comes from Wolbachia endosymbiont of Chironomus riparius, assembly GCF_918315375.1. NCBI lineage: Bacteria > Pseudomonadati > Pseudomonadota > Alphaproteobacteria > Rickettsiales > Anaplasmataceae > Wolbachia > Wolbachia endosymbiont of Chironomus riparius. Next base: position 201,733 of record NZ_OU906733.1, on the reverse strand, counting down.
TCACTTGGCTGTAATTTGACAACGTATCAATTTCTCCAATTGCAGCTAATATGTTTTTCTCTTTATAATAGCAGTTTATAGCACCTATGATGCTTCTCTTATGCAAGATTGACAAATTAAAACAATACATATTATACTCAAGTATGGTTTAATAATATCAAGAGGGGAATATTATGATACAAAAAACTAATCATCAAAAAGCTCTCGGTGTTTCAATAACTGTAGCTGCTGTTTCATTGGGATTTGCTGTAACCGCAGCAGTACTTGTCGTAGCTTCATTAATACCTGTATCTACCTTTATACTGACCATGTCAATATCTTTACCTGTGGCTTATTTATCTATTTGTCAGGCAAGTGAGAGTTTTAAATTTACAAAAAATAGTAGTATGCTCACAGACTTTTTTAGCACTGTTAAAACAATATTTGGAGTAGAAGATAAGCTTTTTATTGAGAAGTTTTTTTGCGATTTATGGAAAAATCTTTGCGAATCATATGAAAGTCTTAACGAATATTGCGAATTTACTGCTGAATGTTACACTGAAGAAGAGAGCAATGTGCACAAAAACAATCACCCAACTAAACATGATACTAAAGGAAAATATTCAGGTTAATCAGAGCAATTTTCCGCTAACGCTAGTAAGGTACTACAGTCAACGAGAAGAGGTTAATAAGGCTTTTGAGAGTTTATTTAAGTACAACGCTTTTTAAGTCTATGTTTTAAGCATGGAAATCACTTGACTGTAATTTGGTAACGTATCAATTTCTCCAATTGCAGCTAAAGTGATTTTTTCACTCTGTGATAGCAATTCCTCTGCTGCTTTTTTCACGTCAGCAATACTCACAGAGCTAATTCTTTCTACTAATTCGTTTTTGCTGACATATTTATTGTAATTAGCATAATAATAACTTAATGCTTCAGCTCGGGAACTAGTACTTTCACGGGACATTAAAATTTGAGACTTCATTCTTTCTTTTACTCTGTTTACTTCTTGTTCATTAAGATCACTTGTGCATAATTTTTTTAATTCTGTTGTTATGGATTGCAAAAGTTTATTCAAATTACTACTGTCCGTACCGGCAAAAATAGAGATTATTCCTGTATCAGAATAACTAGAATTAAACGAATAAATAGAGTAAGCTAAACCTTGCTTTTCTCTTATTTCTTGAAATAAACGTGATGACATTCCACCACCTAAAATAGAATCGAGAACTTGAAATGCATAACGTTTATTATCGTACAAAGAAACACTAGGAAAACCTATTAATAAGTGCACTTGATCTAATTTTCGCTGTTCCAGATATTCACTTCCAGTATATTCTGCTCTTTCACTTTTTTTTAATTCTCTAGAGTGAATTTTTGATAATATGTGTTTAGTCAAATTAACGACTTCATCATGCTCTATGTCTCCTGCAACAGAAAGTAACATATTATCACCAAAGTAATGATCTTTTATATAGTCGTTTAAGTTTTCTTGAGTAAAGGATTTCACTATCTCTTGTGTACCTAAAATCGACCTACCAAATGATTGCTTTTTATAAGCTGCTTCCATATATTTATCAAAAATTATATCACTAGGTGAATCATTAGTTTGAAAAATTTCCTGTATTACAACACCTTTTTCACGTTCTAATTCATCTTTCGGAAACGTCGAGTTCATTAGTATATCTATTAATATATCAACACCTATTGATACATCCTTCTTAAGAACTTTTGCATAGTAATTAGTACTTTCTCTACCAGTGCTAGCGTTAAAAACTCCACCTATATCATCAAAAGATTTGGCAATCTCAAAAGCAGTTCTTGTTTTAGTACCTTTGAACGCCATGTGCTCTAAAAAATGAGATATTCCGTTTTGCTTTATATTTTCAGCTCTACTGCCAACGCCGACTCTTATGTTAAGAGCTACAGTATCAACATTATTTACATGCTCAGTAATTATACGCAAGCCATTTTCTAGTCTTGTAACTTCAGGTATATTCATAACTTTAATTAAATATTCTTTTGTAAATTTTCTTCAGCAAAGTCCCAGTTTATCAAATTATCAAGAAAGACTTTTATATAGTCTACTCTGCGATTTTGACAATCTAAATAATATGCATGTTCCCACACGTCCATAGTAAGCAAAGGTATTTGATTACAAGTTAATGGTGAATCTGCATTTTGAGTTTTAGTAATTTTTAACTTACCATTTTCTAACACTAACCATACCCATCCACTGCCAAATTGATTAATTCCATGATCAGCAAACATTTCGGTAAATTTTTCAAAACCACCTAGATCATCCCTTATCATTTTTGCAATTTTAGTATCTTCTTGAGGTTTTCCACCTCCATTCTTTTTCATTGAACTCCAGTAAAATGTGTGATTCCAAACTTGTGCTGCATTGTTGAATATAGCAACTTTTTCATCATCTTCATGAACTTTTGTTATCAGCTCTTTAAGCTCCATGTGCTCGTAATCTTTACCTTTTACCAACGTGTTAAGTTTATCTAGGTATCCTTGATGGTGCTTACTATAATGAAATTCTAAAGTATTTACAGATATGTAGGGCTCTAAATCTTGCTGTTCATATGGAAGTTTAGATAAAACAAAACTCATTATCACCTCATTGTTTCTAATATATCGAGATAATATGATAATACGATTTGTAATGCAACAATCATAAGATCTGTTTCGTTGTTTTATAAAAATAAAGTGAAGAAAAATTATGATTTACACCTAATATGTTAAGTTCTAAGTAAAAATATTGCTGAAAATTGAATTAAAAAAAATAGGAAAAATGTTTAATATTGACAAAAAACACCTTATTGATGAACTAAGCAACACAAAAGAGTTTTCGTGCGCTTGCTAGATGAAACATATATAAGTGCGGCTAAATTATAAATACTTCTTTAGTAAGATGTATTTACATAAAGGTAGTAATTCAGTTAAGAAGTAAAAGAAAAATTTACGTAAATTCATAACAGAAACTAAATTAAAAAAATAAATATTATCTTTGTTGTATTATTTTAATTCTCATATATTTGTGCATATAAATAAATATTAATGGTGTAACATTATGAAAAAACTATTTACTTTAGTAGCTACGTTATCTGCTCTTTCTTTGCCAGCAACGTGTTTTGGCTTTAATATTAGCAATTTTTCCCCTAGCCTTCGAGTGTATGGTGGAAATTTTGGCATAATAAGTAAAGATACTTTTAAAGCTGTACTTGATTTTGGCTATAAATTTACAGATAATATCAATTTTTCAATAGGACCTTTAGTTTCAAAAACTGTGGAAAAACCACTTAATTTGCTTTTTTGTACAAAAAATGTTGATTGTCCCGAAAATATTTATTCCGTAGGAACTTCAGCAGGTGTAAATTATCATCATAGTATTGGTGAAAATTTGACTCCATATATCAATTCCAATATTGAAATAGCCACATTTTCTCCAAAAGATACTACTAAAAACCTTTTAGATTATATCGTGCTACGAGTAAGCTTTGGTTTAAATGCTTCATTTTCTTCACAAGTAAGTTTTTTTGCTGGCTACTACCAAGAAATGAACAAAAATTTTGAACATTTAGTTAGCGGACCAGAAGTAGGAATAAATTTTAAATTCTAAGACTTAAGTATGTATTCTTAGAGCCTGTACACAGGTCATAAGGATACAGCTTTCTAAATTTTGAATATTCAAGAATTTAATATAATTACAGGTGAATATTCTTTTATGTAAATATATACCTAAAGTAATCAAAAATGTTTATATAATTATTTGTATATCTTAGTCATGATTTTTTGATCAACACTGAACAGTTTACCTAATATTTTATATTAATTTAATAAATTGTATTTATAATAATTTAATAAATTATATTTACAACATAAATAATTAGTATTTAAGGTATAAAAAATGAAAAAATCACTTACTTTAGCAGCTATGTTATCTACTCTTTCTTTGCCAGCAACGTGCTCTTGCTTTGATTTTAGCAATTTTTCACCTAGCGTTCGAGTATATGGTGTTTCTACTAGTCTTTTTAGAATTGCAGCTGATTTGAATTATCAACTTACAGATAGTGTCAGCTTTTCAGCTGGACCTTTACTTTCCAAGTTTTCTATATTTAATCTAGCCACTCAAGAGGCGTTACCCCAATATTCTGCAGGAGCTTCGGTAAGTGTAAATTATTATTGTAATATTAATCAAAATTTTATTCCATATGTTAATATTAACATTGCATCTCTTAACATAAAAGATCCTACTGTATCTGTTACATTACGTGGGAGTGTTGGTATTGATGTTCCGCTTTCTTCAAAAGCAAACTTATTGGTTGGCTATTACGCAGAAATTTATAAAGATAAGGATTTTACAGGATTATTCTACGCAAGTAATGCTTTTCATGGACCAGAAGTAGGAATAAATTTTAAATTCTAAGACTTAAGTATGTATTCTTAGAGCCTGTACACAGGTCATAAGGATACAGCTTTCTAAATTTTGAATATTCAAGAATTTAATATAATTACAGGTGAATATTCTTTTATGTAAATATATACCTAAAGTAATCAAAAATGTTTATATAATTATTTGTATATCTTAGTCATGATTTTTAATCAATACCCCATAATTTGTCTCACGTGTTATATTATTTTTAACATTTTATATGTATCGTATACAATTATAAATACTAATGGAATAACACATGAAAAAATTACTTACTTTAGCAGCTATGTTGTCTGCTCTTTCTTTGCCAGCAACATCTTTTGGTGTTGATTTTAGCGATTTTTCACCTAGTGTTCGCATATATGGCACAAGCACAGATAATTTCAAAGCTGCGTTTGATTTTGGTTATAAACTTACAGACAGTATCAATTTTGCAATAGGACCTTTATTTACTAAGGCCTTAGAATCATCTATAGGAGCTTCGGCAAGTGTAAAGTACAATCATGACATCGGTCAAAGCTTCACTCCATATGTCAATGCTAATATTGCAACAACCAAATTACTTGATAAGCCTTTGGACAATATTATTTTTCGGGGAAGTATTGGTATTAATATTTCTATTTCTTCACAAGCAAGTTTTTTTATTGGTTACTACCTAGAGAAGAGTAAAAACGATATATTAAATTCTGCAATGAAGTTTTTTGGAGAAAATGGTGGACCGGAATTGGGAATAAATTTTAAATTTTAATACATATTTTTAGAAATTATGCAAATGCAGGATGCTCTCAATAACTTCATAAGTAAAATATTCCTGTTTATTTAGCGCACCCTTGTAATCAGGATAATTTTTCTTATAGATTAAATCCTAACTCCATTTACCCCGGCAACAGAATGATTGTAGGTACCAGATATGTTTGTAGATGGTATAGGGTGAACTTGAGCAGACACTTCTATTGTAGTATCACTTTCAGGTTAATTTATAAAAGATGTTTTCTCCAAGCCTGATTTATTCGCAGATTTTAGTGGCGCTCTGTTATCCCTGCAAATGGGTGTATATTGATTTTTATGAACTTCAGCAGAAATTTCTACTTTATTATCATTTTCTTCCTTAGTTACAGATTCATTTGTACTGCATAGAATTTTTTTGCGTGGATTTGGTATGTAGTGTACACACAAAACTTGTAATATAATATCCGCAGTAAGTACCAAACCATTTAAAGCATATCTTTCGTTCGAGAAAAGTTCTGTATTTTGCTCTATGATGTCAAGAAACTCTCCGGAAATAAGAGCTAATAGCAGCCCTGATATAGCCCCTGTTGCAATTCTCTTCCACAACATTACTAGATTCTCCATCATCTCTACCACGAACTACATTACAAAACCAAGCAGAAACACCTATCATTCCTCCAATAAGTAATCCCAAATTTGCTCTCCTAATTATCTTTAAACTAGTGGATTCTCCCCCATGAACCACAGTAGATTCAGACGAATTTATTTGATTCGTATATTCTTCATCAGACAATGGCGATCTTTTATCTATTACACTGCCTTGACTATTCGGATATTCTTGCACATCGTAAAATATATCTTCTTCATCAGATAATTGTAATTCTGCGTCGCTTGTACTAGAATCCTCACCCCAACCTTGACTATTTCCATACTCCAACGCGTCGTAAACTTGAGTGGTAAGTTCTAGTGAATTATTTGTGCTATTAGTACTACTACTATTCATAGGTAGTATTGTATTTTCTCTATTGAATAAACGTGATATTGCTTGATTAAAAGGTATTACTGGTATGACTCACTCCTTGAAACTAATGTTTTAAAAATTATAAAAATTAATAAAAAAATGCAACTACTTACTTTTTTTAATTACAAAATATGTAAAGATACTATATAAAACAGTTAAAGATTTTTATAACCACTAAAAAGCTATTATGGCAAAAGACGTTTTTATTTGGTAAAAAAGCGAAAGATTCCTTTATCTTCAATTTTCAATTCAACCTCAGAGTTATTTAAATAAAAGATGCTACAATACTTTAAAAGAACTTAAATTATCAACACTGAAACTGCGAGATAAATTTCCTGATGGTTTCATTTTTACCTCGTTTAAGACTATAATTTGCTCTTTTATTATCCCCTCTATTTCTTGTGCTGTCAGAAGTTCATTTTCAATAAATTCTTTTTTTACTTCTTTTATTTCTTCATACAAATTAGAAATATCTTCTTTATTCTTTTTATATATCTCTTCAATTCCTAACTTAAGTTTAATTGAATCCTCTTTTTTTAACATTTCGTTTAAAGATACATCAGTTAACTCTAATTTTTTTTGTAAAATTTTCTTTATTTTTTCCTTATCGTTTTTATCATCTCGATTAAGCTCCATGTATATTCTATAGGCTTTCTTATCTTTTGATAAAAATCTTAAATTCTCTAACATTCTAACTACTTGGTCTTCTGTAGTTTTTTTTAATTTTGATTGAAATTCCTTTATTTCCTGTTGTATTATCTCATCAGCTATCTTTTCTGATATCCCGTTGGATCCGAATTTTTGAGAAAAGTCTGTTTTTAATAACTTTTCATTTAACAATTTTAAAAATACTTTAGTTTCAACCCTTTTTGTAAGCAAGCCTTCTTGATCATTAACATCATGTGTTCTTATTTTACGAGATATATAATCTCTCATTGGATTGTCCAATTTACATAAATCAATAGAATGAAGATCCTTTATTAAAGTAAGCACAACTTGTTCACTGTATTGAGAACTAAAATTTAATAATTTTCTCATTAATGGAATTGTTATATCTGCAATAAAATCATCGACTATTTTTTGACTATCGTTATTCTCAGAATTACTCTGAACCCCAAACCAAGCATTGATTATTTCTCGATTATTTTTCTTTCGCTCTAGCTTTTTTACAATGATGTCACGTGCTGCATTTTTTGCTTCAGATAACAATACTGCTTTTGGAGGCGTGAACTTAATTTCTGGGTCAGAATGTATAATCTCTAATGAACTTAACATTCTATAAACTATACCAGTAAAACAAGTATTAGGAACACGCTCCTTTCTGGAGAAAATTTGAGTGTCAAGTAGATTAACTATTAGTGCATTTTTTTTATCATTAATTTCTTCATATTGCCCATCACTACAAGCTCTTAAAACTAAGAGCAGAATTTGCCCACCTGTAAAGCCAGAATTATGCCTATCATCACCATTACAAAAATCATTCAAAAACGTTATTAACCTTCCTTTATCACTTTGATTCAGCTTATCGTAGTTATTTATATCTTCTATAAATTGCATATATTCATCACTCTTCAAAACATCATCAGGTATTTTTTCACCATATTTCTGATTGAGTTTATCGATGTTACTCATAATGTCATCGTTCAATTGATGAGGTAACAAGTGCTCAAGCTTGACGTCAAAATTGTTAATTAAACCACGTGAATTTTCCTTTATACCTTCTAATAAAAATTTTATAGCTGCTTTAAAAAGCGTTATTGGATTGAAGTCTTTTGGCCTTAACTCACTCTGTAACAAAATTAATAACATTGATAATGGTATAGTCCCTAGTAATGCAGCAAGTAAAAAAGTTGAAGAAAAAGTGAAATATAAAAGCATTGATGAACATAATGAGAAAATTATTAATTTAGCTACATTGTTTTTAAAAAATATTTTCCAGTATTCTTTTTTATTGATTTTTTCTTGCTTTGCTATTTTTACTTCTTTGTAAACATGTAAAGCTTTGATCTCAGTTCTAAATATAAAAATACCAGCACAGAAAATGAGATCAGCAGGATTAACTAATATGAGTAAACTCACAAAAGAAGACATATAACTAATAAACTTAAGCTTACTAGAGTCTTTATCAGGAAACTGTAATTGAGAAACACCTATCATATAACTAAATAAAATTTACTTATAACAATAATTTATAAAGAAGTAATGAAATTAAATTGTCAGATCAAGTTACATTTTCAATGCTTTGTCATCTATACATTCATCACACTCGATTTCAATCGTAGAATGTGCAATTTCGAATTTATCCATAAGTATTTTTTTCATTCCATATAAAACATGATCATGTAGTACATTTTGTTTTATTTTAGCGTGCATAGTTATTATAAAATAATTATCAGAAAGCGACCAAATATGTACATGATGTATGTCAATCACTTCAGGCAAGTCTGACATAATTTGATTTTTTATTTTGTCACTTGATATAGATTCAGGTGTACCTTCAAGCAAAATATGGCAAGAATTCTTTGTGATTTTATATCCACTATTAAAAATGACTATACTAACAAATAAAGATAGTATTGGATCTGCAATCTGCAATTCAGTGAGCATTATAATTACAGATGCAAGTATTGCTGCTGCAGAACCTAGTATGTCTCCAATAACATGTAGTACAGCACTTTTTATATTTATATTGTTTTCACATTTGTTATGTAAAATAAAAAATACTGTTATGTTAGAAATAAGACCAAACACAGAAATTATTAGCATTACTTTCCACTCAACAATGACTGGAAAAATAAATCTCTTTATTGATTCAAATATAATGATGACTGAAATTAAAAGCAAACTTAACCCATTAACAAATGCTGCTATTATCTGCAATCTGTGATACCCATACGATCTCTGTAAATCAGATTTTTTAGTTGAAAATTTGTGTGCCAACAAGCTCAAAACTAAAGCACAGAGATCAGTGAACATATGTCCAGCGTCTGATAATAGTGCAAGCGAATGTGAAATAAACCCACCAATTATTTCCATAAGCATAGTTATTGCTACTATTATTATAGAATAAATTAAGCGCTTGGATTGTGCCGTTGAATGTTTACCATTATGAATTACTGCCATGCAAAAATATTGTTTTATGAACAAAAAGCGTGGGTAATGCCGGGATCGAACCAGCGACCTTTTGTATGTCGAACAAATGCTCTACCAACTGAGCTAACCACCCATAACACAGTATAGTTTTACTATTGTAAAAGTCAATTTGCAAACAAACCAAGAGTGGCTGAGGAGGGAATTGAACCCGCGACCAAGAGATTATGATCCTCCTGCTCTACCGCTGAGCTACTCAGCCTTATTAAAAACCTTATTATATATATAATCTACGTGCTTTGTATAATATTTTAAATCAAACAGCGATTCAAGTTTTTCTGATTTTAAACCAGGAAGTGATTGTTTCAACTCAGTTAAAAAATCGCTATTGTTTTCTTTTACTTTCATCGCGCTATCTTGTACGATTTTGTATGATTCTTCTCTAGTTAATCCAGAATTTATGAGTTCAAGTAACACACGTTGTGAAAAAATCATACCCCTTGAAGAATTTAAGTTTTGTTTGATACTTTCCTCATTAATAATTAAATTATTTATCAAGTCTGTAAGTCTGACTAACGCAAAATCCAACGCTGTACACGCATCAGGTGCAATACATCTTTCAACAGATGAATGTGATATATCACGCTCGTGCCATAATGCAACGTTTTCCAAAGCAGGAAATACGTAGCTACGTATTAAACGAGCAAGACCTGTTAAATTTTCACTTAAAATTGGATTGCACTTATGTGGCATAGCAGAACTTCCCTTCTGTCCGACAGAAAAATACTCAGAGATTTCATTGACTTCATTCCTTTGAAGATGACGAATTTCAAGGGCAATATTCTCTACAGAACTTGCAATAATTCCTAAAACTGAAAAGAATACAGCATGCCTATCACGGGGAATGACTTGTGATGATATAGTTTCAGGTATTAACCCCATTTCTTTTGCTACATATTCTTCAACAGATGGCTCTATATTTGCAAAATTACCTACTGCACCTGATATTTTACAAATTGAAATTTCCTCTCTTGCAGCACTCAATCTTTTATAATTGCGTTTAAATTCAGCATAAAATCTGGCAAATTTTAATCCAATAGTTGTAGGCTCCGCATGCATTCCGTGGCTACGTCCAATGCAAACTATATCTTTATAAACTGCAGACTTTTTCTTTATCACTACAAGCAATCTTTCTAAATCTTGTAGAAGAATATCACAAGATTCTTTCAATTGTACAGCAAGACACGTATCTAAAACATCAGAACTTGTCATTCCATAGTGAAGAAACCGAATATCAACACCAATCCGTTCAGCAACATACGTAAGAAATGCGATAACGTCATGTTTAACTGTAGATTCAATTTCATTTATACGTTCAATATTGAAATCAATAGCACTAGAAAGCTTTTTTGCAACATCATCTGGAACGTTTGCTTGAGCTTCACACGCTAATCTTTCTATCTTTAGCCATATTTTGAATTTGTTGTTTTCTTCCCAAATGGAAGACATTTCTTTGCGACTGTAGCGAGGAATCATTAACTTCTATTATCTTTATAAATTTTCACTTGCTTCGTTTTTTTGATTCTGCAACTTCATTTTTCTCAATTCATTTGCATCCATTTCCGATTTTACAACATGTATAGGAATTTGCACTATAACTTCACTATGAAGATGTAAACTGACTTTATATTCACCTAAGTTTTTAATAACCACTCCATTAAAAGATAAAATACGATGATCTATTTTATATTCTTGCTTCGATAAAAATTGTGCAATTTCACGCGTTTTCACAGAGCCAAAAATTCTTCCATCTTCCGAAGCCTGCTTTATTAATACTACAAACTCATTGCTTAATGATGCCTTAAGTTGTTTTGCTAAACTCAACTTTTTTTCGTTCTCTTCTTCTAGCAACAAGCGCTGTTTTTCTAGTTGTGCTTTATTCTCCTCAGTAGCTCTTACCGCCTTCTTCTGTGGAAAAAGAAAATTACGCGCATAACCTGGCTTAACCTTTACAACTTCACCAATATTACCTAAAGTTCGTATACTTTCTTTTAAAATTATCTCCATAACTTACCTAATTTTTTTTACTACAGTATGGTAAAATTGCTAAGAAACGAGCTCTTATTATTGCAGTACGCAATTTTCTTTGTTTTTTTGCACATACACCCCCTAACTTTCGCGGAAGTATTCTACCATAATCAGAAGTAAATTTATTGAGTAGATCTTTGTTTTTATAATCTATGTCTTGCTCTGAACACTCATCAAGTGCACAGATTTTTGCGCGCTTAAACCCAGTCCTATTACCAACAGCAAAATAAGAATTTCTAGAGTTACTTCTCCTTTTCACAACCATCTAAATCATCCCTCAATTTGTTTATTCATCATATAAGATTTACCTTCAAAAAATTTATCAACCCGCACAGATAAATACCGAATTATATTCTCATTAAGTTTTACTTTACGTACAAACTCACTCATAATTGTAGGTATTGAGCTTATACATAAAATACAGTAATGGCCACTCTTCATTTTGTTAATCGGATATGCAAAATCCAAAAGACCCCAATGCTCGTATTTTATTAATCCTGATGCTTTAGCGTTCTTCAGAAGCTTTTCTAAAAGCTTATCATATTGGATCATCCCATCAATATTCGTTAACTGATTATTGCTATACTTTGATTCAATATTTTTCAAAACATCTTCAAAGCTGCTTGTAAAGTACTCCAAAACAACCTCTTTGAAAGCATTTACTAAATTATAAATAACTTTATCTTTAGTACACTGTTCAGATTTTCTGAAGAGCTTTTGTACAGTTGAAACTGCTTTAATCTCTCCTAGCACACCATTTAGTTCATTGCTAATATTTGACTTTATTTCTTTTAAATTTGAAAGATCTTCTTTCAATTCAGTTGATAAATTTTGTACAACTTTTTCCAAGGTATCAAAATAACCAACCAATCCTTCTGTCATCTTTCTAAAATGTGTTTCTAACTCTTGTTTAACCAATTTATTATCAATTTCTGATGTTAAACTTATTTGTTTAATAATATCTTGTATCACCTTATCTAAAAAGATCTCAACTTCTTGAGAAATAATATCTGTTTTGATATTTTTCAATAAAACACCTAACTCTTGTATTATTTCTTCAATCTCCTGCTGCAACAACCCTTGTTGTGCTATAAAGGTAAATTCATAAAGGTTCACTACTTCTTTCCTTAAATGCTTGTAAATAATTTATTATATAAAACTTTTTTACACAAGCAAGTTATTTGTATTAATTTCTACGTCTTTAACCCAAGTAAAATTAGACATTTTTTGAATAGTATGAAGCGTAATTAAATAAGTATCGGGTAATAATAACGTTACTTCATGGTTTTCAAGAATGAACTTTAACAGAATTTTAGTTTGTTTACCATTTTCTAATATTGCATGTAACTCAATAGCAGCTTTTTGTAGATCAATATAATCAATAGTCAAAATCAGCTCTTTTATGCTAGAGGTCACTTCATCTTGGAAATCAAATATGTTTCTACCTATTAATCTTGTATTATTACTTGAAGTTTCAAGCTCAACTATTACAAATGCTCCTGGAGAAAACAAACCTCCCTTTTTCTCTATTATTTCATTATTATAAAATGCTATTTCAGAAACATTAAATGGATCTGAAAGCGTTATTATTATAAATCTTCCATGTTCTGAAGTCCTAACACGTATATTCAATATTACTCCTGCTGTTCTTGTGGTATGGTCTTGACCAATAAAGCCAATATTTAATTTTCTTAAAAAAAATCTAAATTTTTCAAGTGGATGATTAGTTAAATAAAATCCTAATGCAAATAACTCATGCTCTAGTTTTTCTTCTTCATTAAAATCTTCAGTTATTGCTAATTTAGGCTTCAAATGATCAAAATTATCAAATAAAGCAGATTGTCTAGATTCTTTACTTTGCTTATTTTTACTTGCAAAGTAAAGAAGCGTTTCCATCGATTCATATAGTTGTTTTCTATTTTTATGTACACTATCACAAGAACCGGATTTTATTATGCTTTCTAATGCTCTTTTATTGACAATATAGCCTGAATTGCTAATGAATTCCCATATATCCTTATATGGATTTAAGCGTTCATTAACAACTACTTGTGACACAGACAGACCCACATTTCTCAGAGCAGCCAAACCATAACGAACACATTTATTTTCTATGGTAAATTCAGCTTTAGATTTATTTATATCAGGAGGAAGAACGGAGATACCTATGGATTTTGCTTCGTGACAAAATAAATTTAACTTATCTCTATCATCTGTATTTAAATTCATTAATGCTGTAAAAAACTCCAAAGGATAATTAGCCTTAAGGTAGGCTGTTTGATAAGATATTACCGCATATGCAGCAGCATGAGATTTATTAAATCCATAACCAGCAAACTTTGCTACTAAGTCAAATATGTAACTTGCTTTATCATGATCAACTCCATTTCTTTTAGCACCATTAATGAAAAGTTCCCGCTGCTTATCCATTTCTTTCTTTATTTTCTTACCCATGGCACGCCTTAACAAATCTGCTTCTGCAAGGCTATATCCAGAAAGAACGCGTGCTATTTCCATTACTTGTTCTTGATAAATTATTACCCCAAAGGTTTCTTTTAGTGCTTCCTTCAACAGTGGATGAATATAATCTGGCTTTTCAAGCCCATGCTTTCTTGCAATATAAGTGGGAATGTTATCCATAGGGCCTGGACGATAAAGTGAAATTAATGCAATGATATCCTCAATGCAATCTGGCTTGAGTTTTATCAAAGCTTCTCTCATTCCTGAACTTTCAAGTTGAAATACACCTATTGATTTTCCACGAGAAAGCATTTCATAGGTTGCTTTATCATTTAAAGGTAGAGAATAAACATTAAAAAATTTTCCCTTGCGATTAATTAAATTACAAACATGCTTTACTAAAGTTAATGTACCAAGGCCAAGAAAGTCAAATTTTACAAGTCCTGCTTTTTCAACGTATTTCATGCTATACTGAGTAATAGGCAATGATGAAGTGGCATCATAATATAAAGGAACGAAATTTTCCAAATTTTGGTCACATATCACAATACCAGCTGCATGAGTAGAAATATGCCGATATATACCTTCAAGCCTCAGTGATATTGCAAGAAGCTTTGCTATCACTTCATCACTATCACGTTCCTTCTGTAAATTTCGATCTAACTTAATTGCTTGTGATAAAGTAACAGGATTCACAGGATTAAATGGAACCATTTTGGAAATTTTATCAACCTGAGAGTAAGGCATTTGTAATACTCTACCAACATCACGCAGTACTGCCCTTGCTTGTAATTTACCAAAAGTGATTATTTGAGCAACATAACCATATTTTTTATGAACATAGTCAATGACTAAATCTCTTTTTTCTTGGCAAAAATCAATATCAAAATCAGGCATTGAAATACGATCAGGATTCAAAAATCTCTCAAATATTAACCCAAATTTTATCGGATCAAGTTCTGTGATTTGTAACACCCAAGCAACAATCGAACCCGCTCCAGAACCTCTTCCTGGTCCAACTGAAATATCATTTGCTTTACTCCAACGAATAAAATCTGAGACTATTAAAAAATAACCAGAATAGTTCATTGAAGTTATTACACTGAGTTCATAATTTAACCTATCATCATATTGTTTTAAATTTATACTATCGTCATTTGCAATACGAAATTTTAATCCTGAGATTGCTTGCTCTCTTAGTTCTTCATTTTCAGTTTTATTGCTTTTGCAAGGAAATTTAGGTAGAATGGGCTGTCTACTTATTGGCATATAAGAACAGCGTTGAGCTATTACTAAAGTATTATGAACTGCTTCAGGAATATCACTAAATAACTTCTTCATTTCTTTTGCCGACTTAAAGTAATGTTCAGTGGTGAATTTTTTTCTATTCTCTTCCAAAGCATAACTTCCTTCTGATATACAAGTTAGTATGTCATGAGCTTCATAATCAGATCTGTTCGCAAAAAATACATCATTTGTTGCAACAAGTGGAATATTATACTGGTAGGCAAAATCTATCAATTTTTCCTCCAATTCTAACTCTTCTCTTAATCCATGACGTTGCAATTCTACATATAAACGGTTTTCAAATTTTAATAACAACTTACGAATTATTTCTTCATCTTTTTTGAGCAAAAGCTTCGCTAATATTCCATCATGCCCTCCCGTTAAAGCTATTAATCCTATGCTTAAATTTAATAATTCATCAAAATTAACATAAGGAATATCACTATTACTATTACGTTTTTTAAAAGATTCACTTACTAAACTAACCAAGTTCATATACCCTTGCTGATCTTTTGCAATTAGCAATATAGGTAGATCTTGATCTAAACACTTAATGGTAATGTCGCAGCCTATTATTGGCTGTATTCCCTTAGATGCAGCATATTCTGCAAATTCAAGTGAGCCAAATAAGTTACCTAAATCAGTAATTGCAACCGCTGGCATTTTATTTTTCAAACAAAGTTCAATTAATTCTTCAATTTTTACTGAACTTTTCAGTAGTGAATAAACACTATGAAGACGCAAATGTATGAACATAAGAAATTTAAAATAAGTGATAAAAGAGTAACATCAATTTATTCGTGAAGACATAGTTTTACGATAAATTTTGAACAAATAATGATAAATTAATCATTTACTTGATAAGGCATACAATGTGTTGTAATATTAAGTATCACTCCTAATTTTATAACTATAATGTCTAATGATTTTAATACAATAAGAGATACTTTTCTTGCTGCGTTAAAAGAAGAAAACCTAAAAAAACTGAAACAGTTAGTTGAAAAATTAGTGAAATCTTACGAAAAGGTGCCACAAGAAGAAAGAAAAGAGTTTGGTATTGAAAGCTTGAAAATCTTTAATATGCAAAATTACAAAGGAAGAAATTTAATCATGATTGCAGCAGATTATGGAAGAGCAGATTTGTTGAAAAAATCATACCATATTCCTGAACATCTAACTGATGACGTATACTCGCCAAAAGAATTACAGGAAGTTTATAATCAGCGGATTTTTTCGTATATAGCAAAAGATACTCAAGGTAGTGACCAGTTCTTTAAAAAAGATAATGATAGTTATAACGCATTAATGCTTACAATAAATTCCGGTCATTCAGAATGTATTCGGTTTTTATTATCTCCGGAAACAGCGATTACCCTTAATCAAAAAGATAAACATGGGAAAACAGCTTTAATACATGCTATTGAAAGTGGTGATTTAAATTTAATAGAAGAGTTCCTAAGTGTAATGCAAGAAATACTTGGTGGAATAAATCAATATGATCCAAAATGTAAAATCACACTTGAGATCGATGATCAAACTGAAAAATATTTAAAAAAAGCTGTAGATCACAATGAAAATATTAAGCTTACAGTAACAAAATTTTTGAAAGAAATAAAAGAACATATTTTCATGCCATGTAAAATACCTTTATCATCACTAAAACGTAAAAATGCTGAGCAGGGTAATAAAATTCCTGATAAAAAAAGAAAATATGATTATGAAAATATAGAGAAAAAAACTCTGGAATTAATACAAAATTATACTAATTTGCTCAAACAAACAAAAAACTCTGTAGGAATTAACGGGTTAATGATAGTAAAAGAGTATAGTAATAATATAAAACAGTTAATTAAAAATTGTACAAACTTTACACCAGATCATAAAAGTAAATTACATAAAAAGCTGGAAATTTTAGAAAAAAAGCGCCGAGAGATTGGTAAATCATTACTAAAAAAACTTCTCAACCAGGCAAGTGAATCTGATTTAACTGATGAGAAAAAAGAAGAGATTCTCGGTGATATAGAAAAACTATTAATAGAAGCAAAAATTCAGATCTCTCAAGGCCTGATTTATAAAACACAGCAAAATATTATACTTGAAGCAATCGGCGTTGTTACAGCAAATACAATTAATTGTTCTAATAATGAGCATAATATACAAGAAGCACAGCATATTTCAAGAGTAGAAGAAGCACCAGCAAAAAGTAATTCTATAGATGAGCCTCGAAGTAATAAGAATCACTCAGTGCCAGAACAAAAGCTGCAGAAAATTCAATTGTGCCAAGTGAATTTAAATAAAACATCTGATCTACAAAAAAAATGAAGCGATGAGAACTTGTCTATAAACAGAGTATTGATTTTTATATACTTTTCACGATTTAGATAAAACAAATAGATAAATTTTTAAAAAAGTTAAAATATTTCATTAAAAAACTTAGCTAAAACTCCCAAATCAAAATGCGGTACCTTCTATGTTCAGAAAACCTTAAAATTTTGCCACAATTGCAAACTTACACTTCCAAATGCATATGAAAATTTGTCTTTATTATTATCTTCTACTCATACACATACCTAGCTGATTGACATTCACATTGCTCAACAAGGTACTATCAAATATTTTTATACCAGCTTCTATCACTTCATTACTCACCTCACCTTCTGCTAATACTTGATTTCTTTTCCATTTTATTTCTTCAATTATTGCCTGTAACAATTTCTTCGGTGCAGTGTTACTTTCCTTAACTACTCTTTCTACTACCTTTTCTTGACTATCTGCTACTATATCTCTTAGCTCTTCCTCATCAAGCTTTAATATTTCTCTTGTGAAAATTCCACTTACATTCCTAATTTGTTCCGCCTTTTGCTCTGCCTTCCTTCTTCCTTCAGCTAATTCTTCGATTCTCTTCGTACTTCTCTTATCTTTCGCTTTTATTATTTCCTCATAGTTATTTTTTGACCATTCACCTACATCTGTGCGATAACCAGGACCTGTAAATATTTTTTCCCACGCTGGATTCCATTCATATCCGGAGTAAGATTTCACTGTACGCACAATATACCTAAAACACCTACTTAAAAACATTGATTTTGGTAAATCATCATAATCGCTTAAAATCTCAAAAAATTTCTCATAAAGTTTTTTGAGATATGGATTTTTAGATTGTTTTGATTCTTCTTTTATTTCTAATAAGTAATCTATTATTACTCTATCATCTCCTGTGGCTATTGCTAAGTAACCAACTTTGACACATTCATTAAGTATAACATATGCATGTTCTCGCTCTTTTTTAGATACAGATTCACTACTAAGTAAAGATAATCTATGTCTAAATTTACTAAAATCACAATCATTGATGCAAGTTTGCAATAGACTTAAAAACTCTCTTTTACCCTCATCACCTATTTTATTGAATAATATTAAATCCTCTGCACTTTCTACAAAACATCCTTTCTCAGAAGGGATTTCAGAGACAACTTTCAGTAAATCTATTCCTTCCTTTCCTATCATAGGAAAATCAAATATTAACTTATGCACTTTTCTTATTATTGTAAAAATTGATTTATCTATTAGAGCGTTATATTCTCCCCCTAGCTGTTGCAGTTTTTCTTTTACTGTAATTGATTTTTGCGTTTGAGCATCTATAACGTAACTTGCTAGTAAAGATGCCCCATTAACAATCAATACACTGATTACATGTAAGCTAGGTTTATTTTTACTTGCCGCATATTCCATACAATCTTTGATAAGTTCATACCGACTATTTTTTATAACGTATTCCCTTATTCTTTCTCTTTTTATTTTAAACTTTTTTTCCAGTCCACCTTCTATATCATCAAATTCTTTATGTAATGGGTGATTTATAGTTTTATATGCGATACGCAACACATTTTTTATTAATTTATCATAAACCTTTTTGACAAATTCATTATTTTGTACTCTACTTACTATTTCTTTACTAATATTAGTTAGTATCGACCTCAATTTATTGTCACTACCTGTTAATTCATTAAGTTTTTTTGTCAATGATTGATGCAAAGAACTGATAGATTGACCATTTCTAATTCTCAATTGATATTGTTTCTTAATCTTCACACACATCTCACCATATATTTTTTTATAATTGTGTGATACATCTAATTTTAGTACAGGTTGTAAACAAAGGTCATTTTGAAATTCTTCAGTAAAACCTCTTACACACTTATTTCCTCCTGTATAGTCATCGCTATGGTAAGAATAAGGAATGTTATTTGCATCACACATGTCTTGTACATTAAAAACTTGATATTCATTTTCTACAACTTCATGTTGGAAATTTTTATATTTCTGTAGTATTTTCTGTTCTACTGCTTCTAACTCTTTATTTACTTTTTTAATAACAGCACTATCTCCTATTACTATATCCACATCATCGCAACAACCAATAAGATCTGCAAAATTTTTGTCTAAGATTTGTTTTTGTATGGCAATTATGTTGATAGGTAATTGATATTTTAAAGTTTGAATAACTCCTGTAACTTTATAAGAAAGAATGGCATTAGCAAGCCAATACCCAGGTAATTGAAGATGTTTCACATCTAACAATACTTGTAATAACTTAAGATCACTACTATCGATTGCTGCTTTTAGCTGTTCTATTAATTGTTGATCAAAAAAACTTGACATGCTCTCTTATACCAAATTAGTAATTTTCCATATTAAAGTAACTAATTTCAGTAAGCAAGCTTTTTATCTTACATTTCCTTTACTTTTTTTATAATTAAAACACTAGATTCACTGCAAAGAGTGGTGAAAATAAAAGAAAAAGATAGCAAAAAGGTATTTAAGATTTTAGTGGATGTGACAGAGCAGCAAATACAGAGAAAAAAAGATATAAAGAATAAAAAATCTTACTCTGGGAAAAAGAAAGTAAAAAAACAAAAATTATTATAGGAGAAAATGAGCAAATTTTATCTACATCAAAATCTTATAGAGGTCGAATGTTCAAATAAGAAAACAGGAAAATTAAAGATAGATAGCATAAAATACATCTGTGTTGGCAAAAACTGCAGTGTGATTCGTACACAAAGTACCAGACTAACAACTTAAGAGCAAAAGAAGATATATCCGTTGTTTTATACTATTTCCTAAATAAGAATTGCTAACTCTTATCAAACAACATTATACGTATGAAAACAAAAATCACACGTATAAGATATATATTATTCTTATTGTCATTTTATCATGCACATCATGCCAAGGATGGCACTTGATTGTATTTTCAATCTTCCTTATCGTAAAGGCTTCAGTTAGCACCTTGTACTACTCACATGCGCCATATTATTTACAAAAGCCTAATGCTATTATATATCAACTTCAATATGAGGCAGTACACGTAAACGTCATCACGTGAGATTTTGGAAATTCCAGCAAAAGAAGAAATTTGGGTAGGATCTGCATCATTTGACAAAAAAGTCAAATTTAACCGTAAAACTAAGAAATTTACTCATAAGATCAGTGCTGATGTAGGCAGTGAAAGAGATTTTATAGCAAATATCTTTAAACAACATGGGTTTGAATCAACGATTATAGACAACTTTCAAATGAGTTACATGGCTTCAGTGGAGAAGGTAATTATTACTATACTGACAGAAAATTAGCTTTGTTGAAAAGTAAAATTTCTAATATAAAAAAATAAGAATTATACATAACGACTAAGATTTATATTAATAAAACATCTGGTTCTTACAAATTAGAACTTGTAATAACCTATATTGAAAAAATTTTTATGATTATAAATTTATATCTATGAAATTATAATATAAAACTCATTAAGATTTAAGAAAAAAAGTGCGATATACCAACTTATAAGGTTTGTATTGTAGAGTTTATAGAAAACCGTTCTTTAATGTGATCTACAACTCACAGGTTTTGTTTCTTCTGTTACTTTATTCTGCCAATATCCTATATTACCTTTTTTTGCAGATATACAATCCGTATTTTTCACTCCTACACTTATTTCCTTTTGATCACAAAGACTTTTACTTTCTTTTGGTGTTTTGCATCAGAACAATTTTTCTCTGTAAAATGTTGCGATTTTTCCATTCTTTCAAAATATCCTTGTTTTATTGCATCAAAAACAGTCAAAACCTCCTAAACGACAATTTTTTTCCAATTTCTTCCTTTTTATTCATTAGTTGATTAACTTTTTCTTGATTATCAATTTCTATTTTCACAATATTTTTGTTTTGTATATCACGATATAACCTAACTCCTAATTCTCCTAAGCTAGTATTAAAAGTTAGTATAAAATCACCATTGTCTGAAATATCAGCATAATTTCTTGAGCCACTAGCCGTTTGTATTTGTAGTTCATTAGTACCTATTTTTATTACGCTATCACCACATTTTATACTTCCTTTAAATAGTTTTAGATTTTTTGCTTCATCTATAATTTGAGCCACTTCCACTATGCTACCCTTAGAGTATTCTATATAAAAGTCTTATTATTTACCTCTGCAGATATGAAATCGCCATTAAGTATAGCATTCTTTGCAATTTTATTAAAATCCATATTAAGCTCACTATATTGAGAATAGCCTTTAGTGCATTAGCTTTATGATTTTAAATTTAACTCCCACGTTATTGTTAATTTCTTCATAGCTTTTCCCATGAAAAATATTAGCCCCCTCTTTCTAATAATTTACAAATTATATTACTTGCAGCTTTAGGATTTTTCTCTAAGCAATTTAATTCTAATATTTTTTTCATTATAAGATCCATCAAAGGATCTCCTTCTCCGCTTAATTTATTCTAGATTTTAAAACTTGATTTAAAAACTTTCTCCCAATTTATCTAGGTTTTTAGCTTCTTTAATCCCGGACAAAAATTCATTTATTTCTTACTAAATTTTATCTTTTCTGGAGTGTTATTCAAATTTTTACAATCGCTTTCTGGTGCTGTACTTAGAGGCAAGACACTTGATACATTTTTAGCTTCACCTATTGCATCCATTTCACTAAATTCTTTTGAAAGATCGGGATAAAGATCTGGTATTTCTCCGACATAAGAACCAACTTGATCATAAAAACTATAATCAACAGGAGCACTAGGTGCAAATTCATCAACAGGTGCATTTGGTAAATTATTATCACCTTTACCACAAATCACTTGTTCTATTATATCTCTAATTCTTTTATCATTCATTATATCGGAAAACGGTGCAAGTTTCTCTACAATGTTATATGCTGTCTCTCTTTCTTCTTCTGTGCAGCTCTTATCATACACCTTTTTTATTGCAATATGTAAGGGTGTCAATCCTTTTTTATTAGCAACATTTGATTTTGCCCCCTGTGATAAAAATTGTGTTACAGCATTATCATGATTACTATCAGTAGCTATTGATATAGGTGTTGCTTTTTTATAACTAATAATATTATTTTCCAAATCTATATTAGTTATATGATGGTACTTTTTGCTATATTATCACCTTTAATATTAATAAAATTTTGCTCTATAACATTAATTTCTGATTTTGCAAATTTCCACATTCTAAATTAATATTAGCTCTATTTTCTAGAAAAAAATCTATTAAGTGCTCATTTCCATATTTGGCAGCTATATGAATTGGAGCTACTCCATTTCTATTCTTTGCATCTATATTCACTCCATGTTCTATAAGAAACTTTAAACATTCCTCTATCACATCCAAGTTTAACAGCGTGATGCAAAAGAGTATTTTCTTCATCATCTTCGGCACCGGAAATTAGCTTTACAGCTTCGTCTATATCTATCACCTCAACTCCATAATTATCTATTTTACGAGGCAAAAGTTTTAATAGCATTTTTAGACTTTTTGTTTTGATTGCATAATGCAATGCTGTATAACCATTTTTATCTCTTACATTTATATCCGCTCCTTTTTCTAAAAGTTTTCTAGCAACTTCAGGTCTAAAATTCTCAACGGCAAAAAATAGAGGTGTATTATTATTTTGATTTTTTATATTGACATCAATACCGTGATCAATTAGAGAATTTACTGCCTGAAATACATTTTCTTCGTTGATATAATCATCATCTACTGAAGGAAACTCCCATTGTGTTGGTTGAGACTATTACCATTATAGCGATTACATGCTGCATAATGTATAGCACTATTACCATAAACCATCTTTATCCTTATGAATAAGTTGTACTTGATGTAATATGTTCCCTTATTTCTTCACTTAAACCTGCAGTAGATCTTACAATATTAACTACTGCTACCAGCTCTTCTCTATTTTGTATTCCTAAATTGATATTTACTTCTTTATCTTCTAGTATTTTATCTAATATTTTTTCCATTTTTTCTGTATCACTTAGAGCTGCAGTAGTCAATAATGATTTTAGCTCTTGTTTGTTTTTTATATCTAGATTAATATTTACCCCTTTGTTTCCAAGTGTTTTATCTAATATTTTTTCTATTATTGATCCATAACTTGTAACTTTAGTAGTTGATGATGTTAAATCAACATCTTTAAGCAATGCAGTAGTCAATAATGATTTTAGCTCTTGTTTGTTTTTTATATCTAGATCAATATTTACCCCTTTGTTTCCAAGTGTTTTATCTAATATGTTTTCCATTATTTCTACTTTACTTATACTTGCCGCAGTCAATAATGGTGTTAATCCTTGTTTGTTTTTATATCTGTATTAATTCCTTTGTTTGTTAAGATACACTCCACAGCATATATCTCCTTACTATATAGTGCGCTATGTAAAGGTGTATTACCTTCAATATCTTGAATATTAATACTACCACCATTTACCTCACCTCTTGTCAACAATTCTATTGCAGCAACATAACCACTATCTGCAGCATAATGTAACGGAGTCCTCTTTGTATCATAATCTTGAATATCAGTTTTTGCTCCGTGTTTTAAGAGAATTTCTATTTGATCGTCTCTATTATGATAATCACACATAGAATGTAGTGGTGTTTTTCCATTTTCATCTTGTATGTTTGGATCAGCTCCTGCTTTTAAAAGTAAATCTAGAGATTTAAGCTCAGTAGCATTATCGTAATGCAGGGCAGCAAGATGTAACGGTGTGCTACCTTCATTATCTTGAATATTAATACCCCCTGTTTACCCTCGCCTCCTGTAAGTAATTCTATTGCACCAACATACCCATTATCAGCAGCATAATGTAACGGAGTCCTTCCTAGCTGATAATCTCGAATATTAGTTTTTGCTCCGTGTTTAAGAGAATTCCTATTTGATTCTCTTTTACATCACTACCACTAACGCAATCAACCATATAATGTAGTGGTGTTTTTTCCGTCTTTATCTTGTATATTTGGGTCAGCTCCTGCATTCAAAAGTAAATCTAAAATGTCACTATCGAGATCCGAAAATTTATGCAACATTGTATTATCTAGCTCTGTTGTTTTAGAGTTAATAATTGCTTTTAAATCAGGATCATTTTTATGAGTTTTAAAAATTCCTTAAGTTCATTAATGTTACTCTCATCATAATTATAATCTTTTAAATTCATCAATATGTTTAGTAAATTATAATACAATTCACTTTGATGTTCTGTTAATCCTATATTCTCTTCACTCATTAACTCAAATGAATGATCTGTGAAAGTTGAAATCTGCGATTGACTTTGGTACTGCGCTAATTTTGTTATATTATCTATGAAGGTGCTTGAAAATTTGTTGTCATCTTCATGTTCTGTTAACCCTATATTCTCTCCACTCATTAACTCAAGTGAATGATCTGTGAAGGTTGAAATCTGCGATTGATTTTGCTGAAACTTGCTAATTTGTTATATTATCTATGGCAATGCTTGAAAATTTGTTGTTTAAAAACCGCTCAAGTTAATTTCTGAAGCTGATCTTTCATCTTCCCAGGTTACACCTGTTTTTCTTTTCTGATTCTGATAAGGATAATCAAATTCTATACAACTCTTTGGACGGTTCTTTTTATCAAAGTTTATTGTTTTTTCCCAAGCGTTTTACTCCATTGCCAACGTTTTCTGTCTGCTCGTAGAATTCATCATCCACTTGGATTCTGGATTATCTTTGTTTTTCCCCAAGTTGAATCATTCTGTGTATAGTCCTCTCTAAAAGACTTATTTTCATATACCGTACAATTGTCAGCACTTTCTTGATTAGGATCTTTCTGAGAATTTAAGTTTTTTGAGCTTCCCCAAGAAGAAGACTCTGTTGATTTTTTATCAAGAATTCTCTTCTTAGAACCTTCAGATTTAATAATTGAATCAGTCATACCTCTAGCCTCTTTTTTTAATCAAAATGAATAAAAACCACACTTTTTAATTATGTATTCTTAAAGTTAATTTATAGTTAAATTAACATGTTGTAAGTTGATATTTTATACAATGCCAAAACAGTAATACAAGCTTCATAAAAGCAACAGTGATTTCTAATTTTATCACTCATAATGTATGTTTTTCTCTATATTAAATATGTACTAAAAATGAGTTCCTAATGTATACATCCAACTGCATCACTAACGTTATTAAATCCATCCCTCTTTAGCAATTCTACAAGTTCTAGGTTGATTTTTTTCACGACGCGAGGTCCATGATATATAAGAGCTGTATATAATTGTATCAAAGAAGCCCCTGATTTTATTTTTTCATATGGCATCAGAACCATTCGAAATACCTCCACATCCTATTAGCAATATTTTACCTTTAGTAAGCTTATACATATCGCTTAATAATTCAGTTGAAAGCTTAAATAATGGCTTGCCGCTTAATCCTCCAATTTCACTTTGATAAGAGTGTAAATTGTCTCTATGCACAGTGGTGTTACTAACTATCAATCCATCAATCTTATGTTCTAGAGTAAGTTCAGCTATACCTTCTTTTGTGTTTTGATCTATATCTGGTGATATCTTAAGTATAATCGGAGTAGTTATAGACATTTCATCAGTTAAACTACGAACAGCTTTTAAAAATTGTGATAATTCTTCCCTATTGTGTAAATTACGCAAATTGAGTGTGTTAGGTGATGAAATATTTAACACTAGATAATCGCTTTTGCCGTGTGTTATTTTTATTAATTTTATATAATCGCTAATTTTATCTTGTGATGTTCTATTCTTTCCTATATTTATACCAAAAACACAATCTTTAAGTGTAGTTTTACCTATTTGTTCAAGAAAATAGTCTATTCCTTTATTATTAAAACCTAATCTGTTGATCACTCCTTGATCTTTAATCAATCTAAATATCCTTGGTTTTTATTACCGTATTGAGGATTCAGAGTAACGGTACCAGTTTCAATAAATCCAAATCCAAGTGATAGCATAGGCTTAATGACTTCTGCATTTTTGTCAAAACCAGCTGCCAAACCTACAGGACTTTTTAGTTTTTTGCCAAAAAAATTTACAGTTAAAGACTCTGGTAATTCTATAGGGGTTTCTATATAGAATGTTTTTTAATGCTATAATTGCTAAAGAGTGAGAAATTTCAGGTGGTAGCAAAAGCAGTAATTTGTATAACATGATCTAATTTATTATGAAATATTATATGGTTACAAACTATAAATTTAAAAATGTTTTGCTTCAACCTTAAATCAAAAAAAAGATCTCACCATTTAAATAGAGT
>NZ_OU906733.1:132362-174542 GCF_918315375.1 Wolbachia endosymbiont of Chironomus riparius | reverse complement strand
CATTTCTTTTAGCACCATTAATGAAAAGTTCCCGCTGCTTATCCATTTCTTTCTTTATTTTCTTACCCATGGCACGCCTTAACAAATCTGCTTCTGCAAGGCTATATCCAGAAAGAACGCGTGCTATTTCCATTACTTGTTCTTGATAAATTATTACCCCAAAGGTTTCTTTTAGTGCTTCCTTCAACAGTGGATGAATATAATCTGGCTTTTCAAGCCCATGCTTTCTTGCAATATAAGTGGGAATGTTATCCATAGGGCCTGGACGATAAAGTGAAATTAATGCAATGATATCCTCAATGCAATCTGGCTTGAGTTTTATCAAAGCTTCTCTCATTCCTGAACTTTCAAGTTGAAATACACCTATTGATTTTCCACGAGAAAGCATTTCATAGGTTGCTTTATCATTTAAAGGTAGAGAATAAACATTAAAAAATTTTCCCTTGCGATTAATTAAATTACAAACATGCTTTACTAAAGTTAATGTACCAAGGCCAAGAAAGTCAAATTTTACAAGTCCTGCTTTTTCAACGTATTTCATGCTATACTGAGTAATAGGCAATGATGAAGTGGCATCATAATATAAAGGAACGAAATTTTCCAAATTTTGGTCACATATCACAATACCAGCTGCATGAGTAGAAATATGCCGATATATACCTTCAAGCCTCAGTGATATTGCAAGAAGCTTTGCTATCACTTCATCACTATCACGTTCCTTCTGTAAATTTCGATCTAACTTAATTGCTTGTGATAAAGTAACAGGATTCACAGGATTAAATGGAACCATTTTGGAAATTTTATCAACCTGAGAGTAAGGCATTTGTAATACTCTACCAACATCACGCAGTACTGCCCTTGCTTGTAATTTACCAAAAGTGATTATTTGAGCAACATAACCATATTTTTTATGAACATAGTCAATGACTAAATCTCTTTTTTCTTGGCAAAAATCAATATCAAAATCAGGCATTGAAATACGATCAGGATTCAAAAATCTCTCAAATATTAACCCAAATTTTATCGGATCAAGTTCTGTGATTTGTAACACCCAAGCAACAATCGAACCCGCTCCAGAACCTCTTCCTGGTCCAACTGAAATATCATTTGCTTTACTCCAACGAATAAAATCTGAGACTATTAAAAAATAACCAGAATAGTTCATTGAAGTTATTACACTGAGTTCATAATTTAACCTATCATCATATTGTTTTAAATTTATACTATCGTCATTTGCAATACGAAATTTTAATCCTGAGATTGCTTGCTCTCTTAGTTCTTCATTTTCAGTTTTATTGCTTTTGCAAGGAAATTTAGGTAGAATGGGCTGTCTACTTATTGGCATATAAGAACAGCGTTGAGCTATTACTAAAGTATTATGAACTGCTTCAGGAATATCACTAAATAACTTCTTCATTTCTTTTGCCGACTTAAAGTAATGTTCAGTGGTGAATTTTTTTCTATTCTCTTCCAAAGCATAACTTCCTTCTGATATACAAGTTAGTATGTCATGAGCTTCATAATCAGATCTGTTCGCAAAAAATACATCATTTGTTGCAACAAGTGGAATATTATACTGGTAGGCAAAATCTATCAATTTTTCCTCCAATTCTAACTCTTCTCTTAATCCATGACGTTGCAATTCTACATATAAACGGTTTTCAAATTTTAATAACAACTTACGAATTATTTCTTCATCTTTTTTGAGCAAAAGCTTCGCTAATATTCCATCATGCCCTCCCGTTAAAGCTATTAATCCTATGCTTAAATTTAATAATTCATCAAATTAACATAAGGAATATCACTATTACTATTACGTTTTTTAAAAGATTCACTTACTAAACTAACCAAGTTCATATACCCTTGCTGATCTTTTGCAATTAGCAATATAGGTAGATCTTGATCTAAACACTTAATGGTAATGTCGCAGCCTATTATTGGCTGTATTCCCTTAGATGCAGCATATTCTGCAAATTCAAGTGAGCCAAATAAGTTACCTAAATCAGTAATTGCAACCGCTGGCATTTTATTTTTCAAACAAAGTTCAATTAATTCTTCAATTTTTACTGAACTTTTCAGTAGTGAATAAACACTATGAAGACGCAAATGTATGAACATAAGAAATTTAAAATAAGTGATAAAAGAGTAACATCAATTTATTCGTGAAGACATAGTTTTACGATAAATTTTGAACAAATAATGATAAATTAATCATTTACTTGATAAGGCATACAATGTGTTGTAATATTAAGTATCACTCCTAATTTTATAACTATAATGTCTAATGATTTTAATACAATAAGAGATACTTTTCTTGCTGCGTTAAAAGAAGAAAACCTAAAAAAACTGAAACAGTTAGTTGAAAAATTAGTGAAATCTTACGAAAAGGTGCCACAAGAAGAAAGAAAAGAGTTTGGTATTGAAAGCTTGAAAATCTTTAATATGCAAAATTACAAAGGAAGAAATTTAATCATGATTGCAGCAGATTATGGAAGAGCAGATTTGTTGAAAAAATCATACCATATTCCTGAACATCTAACTGATGACGTATACTCGCCAAAAGAATTACAGGAAGTTTATAATCAGCGGATTTTTTCGTATATAGCAAAAGATACTCAAGGTAGTGACCAGTTCTTTAAAAAAGATAATGATAGTTATAACGCATTAATGCTTACAATAAATTCCGGTCATTCAGAATGTATTCGGTTTTTATTATCTCCGGAAACAGCGATTACCCTTAATCAAAAAGATAAACATGGGAAAACAGCTTTAATACATGCTATTGAAAGTGGTGATTTAAATTTAATAGAAGAGTTCCTAAGTGTAATGCAAGAAATACTTGGTGGAATAAATCAATATGATCCAAAATGTAAAATCACACTTGAGATCGATGATCAAACTGAAAAATATTTAAAAAAAGCTGTAGATCACAATGAAAATATTAAGCTTACAGTAACAAAATTTTTGAAAGAAATAAAAGAACATATTTTCATGCCATGTAAAATACCTTTATCATCACTAAAACGTAAAAATGCTGAGCAGGGTAATAAAATTCCTGATAAAAAAAGAAAATATGATTATGAAAATATAGAGAAAAAAACTCTGGAATTAATACAAAATTATACTAATTTGCTCAAACAAACAAAAAACTCTGTAGGAATTAACGGGTTAATGATAGTAAAAGAGTATAGTAATAATATAAAACAGTTAATTAAAAATTGTACAAACTTTACACCAGATCATAAAAGTAAATTACATAAAAAGCTGGAAATTTTAGAAAAAAAGCGCCGAGAGATTGGTAAATCATTACTAAAAAAACTTCTCAACCAGGCAAGTGAATCTGATTTAACTGATGAGAAAAAAAGAAGAGATTCTCGGTGATATAGAAAAACTATTAATAGAAGCAAAAATTCAGATCTCTCAAGGCCTGATTTATAAAAACACAGCAAAATATTATACTTGAAGCAATCGGCGTTGTTACAGCAAATACAATTAATTGTTCTAATAATGAGCATAATATACAAGAAGCACAGCATATTTCAAGAGTAGAAGAAGCACCAGCAAAAAGTAATTCTATAGATGAGCCTCGAAGTAATAAGAATCACTCAGTGCCAGAACAAAAGCTGCAGAAAATTCAATTGTGCCAAGTGAATTTAAATAAAACATCTGATCTACAAAAAAAATGAAGCGATGAGAACTTGTCTATAAACAGAGTATTGATTTTTATATACTTTTCACGATTTAGATAAAACAAATAGATAAATTTTTAAAAAAAGTTAAAATATTTCATTAAAAAACTTAGCTAAAACTCCCAAATCAAAATGCGGTACCTTCTATGTTCAGAAAACCTTAAAATTTTGCCACAATTGCAAACTTACACTTCCAAATGCATATGAAAATTTGTCTTTATTATTATCTTCTACTCATACACATACCTAGCTGATTGACATTCACATTGCTCAACAAGGTACTATCAAATATTTTTATACCAGCTTCTATCACTTCATTACTCACCTCACCTTCTGCTAATACTTGATTTCTTTCCATTTTATTTCTTCAATTATTGCCTGTAACAATTTCTTCGGTGCAGTGTTACTTTCCTTAACTACTCTTTCTACTACCTTTTCTTGACTATCTGCTACTATATCTCTTAGCTCTTCCTCATCAAGCTTTAATATTTCTCTTGTGAAAATTCCACTTACATTCCTAATTTGTTCCGCCTTTTGCTCTGCCTTCCTTCTTCCTTCAGCTAATTCTTCGATTCTCTTCGTACTTCTCTTATCTTTCGCTTTTATTATTTCCTCATAGTTATTTTTTGACCATTCACCTACATCTGTGCGATAACCAGGACCTGTAAATATTTTTTCCCACGCTGGATTCCATTCATATCCGGAGTAAGATTTCACTGTACGCACAATATACCTAAAACACCTACTTAAAAACATTGATTTTGGTAAATCATCATAATCGCTTAAAATCTCAAAAAATTTCTCATAAAGTTTTTTGAGATATGGATTTTTAGATTGTTTTGATTCTTCTTTTATTTCTAATAAGTAATCTATTATTACTCTATCATCTCCTGTGGCTATTGCTAAGTAACCAACTTTGACACATTCATTAAGTATAACATATGCATGTTCTCGCTCTTTTTTAGATACAGATTCACTACTAAGTAAAGATAATCTATGTCTAAATTTACTAAAATCACAATCATTGATGCAAGTTTGCAATAGACTTAAAAACTCTCTTTTACCCTCATCACCTATTTTATTGAATAATATTAAATCCTCTGCACTTTCTACAAAACATCCTTTCTCAGAAGGGATTTCAGAGACAACTTTCAGTAAATCTATTCCTTCCTTTCCTATCATAGGAAAATCAAATATTAACTTATGCACTTTTCTTATTATTGTAAAAATTGATTTATCTATTAGAGCGTTATATTCTCCCCCTAGCTGTTGCAGTTTTTCTTTTACTGTAATTGATTTTTGCGTTTGAGCATCTATAACGTAACTTGCTAGTAAAGATGCCCCATTAACAATCAATACACTGATTACATGTAAGCTAGGTTTATTTTTACTTGCCGCATATTCCATACAATCTTTGATAAGTTCATACCGACTATTTTTTATAACGTATTCCCTTATTCTTTCTCTTTTTATTTTAAACTTTTTTTCCAGTCCACCTTCTATATCATCAAATTCTTTATGTAATGGGTGATTTATAGTTTTATATGCGATACGCAACACATTTTTTATTAATTTATCATAAACCTTTTTGACAAATTCATTATTTTGTACTCTACTTACTATTTCTTTACTAATATTAGTTTAGTATCGACCTCAATTTATTGTCACTACCTGTTAATTCATTAAGTTTTTTTGTCAATGATTGATGCAAAGAACTGATAGATTGACCATTTCTAATTCTCAATTGATATTGTTTCTTAATCTTCACACACATCTCACCATATATTTTTTTATAATTGTGTGATACATCTAATTTTAGTACAGGTTGTAAACAAAGGTCATTTTGAAATTCTTCAGTAAAACCTCTTACACACTTATTTCCTCCTGTATAGTCATCGCTATGGTAAGAATAAGGAATGTTATTTGCATCACACATGTCTTGTACATTAAAAACTTGATATTCATTTTCTACAACTTCATGTTGGAAATTTTTATATTTCTGTAGTATTTTCTGTTCTACTGCTTCTAACTCTTTATTTACTTTTTTAATAACAGCACTATCTCCTATTACTATATCCACATCATCGCAACAACCAATAAGATCTGCAAAATTTTTGTCTAAGATTTGTTTTTGTATGGCAATTATGTTGATAGGTAATTGATATTTTAAAGTTTGAATAACTCCTGTAACTTATAAGAAAGAATGGCATTAGCAAGCCAATACCCAGGTAATTGAAGATGTTTCACATCTAACAATACTTGTAATAACTTAAGATCACTACTATCGATTGCTGCTTTTAAGCTGTTCTATTAATTGTTGATCAAAAAAACTTGACATGCTCTCTTATACCAAATTAGTAATTTTCCATATTAAAGTAACTAATTTCAGTAAGCAAGCTTTTTATCTTACATTTCCTTTACTTTTTTTATAATTAAAACACTAGATTCACTGCAAAGAGTGGTGAAAATAAAAGAAAAAGATAGCAAAAAGGTATTTAAGATTTTAGTGGATGTGACAGAGCAGCAAATACAGAGAAAAAAAGATATAAAGAATAAAAAATCTTACTCTGGGAAAAAGAAAGTAAAAAAACAAAAATTATTATAGGAGAAAATGAGCAAATTTTATCTACATCAAAATCTTATAGAGGTCGAATGTTCAAATAAGAAAACAGGAAAATTAAAGATAGCATAAAATACATCTGTGTTGGCAAAAACTGCAGTGTGATTCGTACACAAAGTACCAGACTAACAACTTAAGAGCAAAAAGAAGATATATCCGTTGTTTTATACTATTTCCTAAATAAGAATTGCTAACTCTTATCAAACAACATTATACGTATGAAAACAAAAAATCACACGTATAAGATATATATTATTCTTATTGTCATTTTATCATGCACATCATGCCAAGGATGGCACTTGATTGTATTTTCAATCTTCCTTATCGTAAAGGCTTCAGTTAGCACCTTGTACTACTCACATGCGCCATATTATTTACAAAAGCCTAATGCTATTATATATCAACTTCAATATGAGGCAGTACACGTAAACGTCATCACGTGAGATTTTGGAAAATTCCAGCAAAAGAAGAAATTTGGGTAGGATCTGCATCATTTGACAAAAAAGTCAAATTTAACCGTAAAACTAAGAAATTTACTCATAAGATCAGTGCTGATGTAGGCAGTGAAAGAGATTTTATAGCAAAATATCTTTAAACAACATGGGTTTGAATCAACGATTATAGACAACTTTCAAAATGAGTTACATGGCTTCAGTGGAGAAGGTAATTATTACTATACTGACAGAAAATTAGCTTTGTTGAAAAGTAAAATTTCTAATATAAAAAAATAAGAATTATACATAACGACTAAGATTTATATTAATAAAACATCTGGTTCTTACAAATTAGAACTTGTAATAACCTATATTGAAAAAAATTTTTATATTATAAATTTATATCTATGAAATTATAATATAAAACTCATTAAGATTTAAGAAAAAAAGTGCGATATACCAACTTATAAGGTTTGTATTGTAGAGTTTATAGAAAACCGTTCTTTAATGTGATCTACAACTCACAGGTTTTGTTTCTTCTGTTACTTTATTCTGCCAATATCCTATATTACCTTTTTTTGCAGATATACAATCCGTATTTTTCACTCCTACACTTATTTCCTTTTGATCACAAAGACTTTTACTTTCTTTTTGGTGTTTTGCATCAGAACAATTTTTCTCTGTAAAATGTTGCGATTTTTCCATTCTTTCAAAATATCCTTGTTTTATTGCATCAAAAACAGTCAAACCTCCTAAACGACAATTTTTTCCAATTTCTTCCTTTTTATTCATTAGTTGATTAACTTTTTCTTGATTATCAATTTCTATTTTCACAATATTTTTGTTTTGTATATCACGATATAACCTAACTCCTAATTCTCCTAAGCTAGTATTAAAAGTTAGTATAAAATCACCATTGTCTGAAATATCAGCATAATTTCTTGAGCCACTAGCCGTTTGTATTTGTAGTTCATTAGTACCTATTTTTATTACGCTATCACCACATTTTATACTTCCTTTAAATAGTTTTAGATTTTTTGCTTCATCTATAATTTGAGCCACTTCCACTATGCTACCCTTAGAGTATTCTATATAAAAAGTCTTATTATTTACCTCTGCAGATATGAAATCGCCATTAAGTATAGCATTCTTTGCAATTTTATTAAAATCCATATTAAGCTCACTATATTGAGAAATAGCCTTTAGTGCATTAGCTTTATGATTTTTAAATTTAACTCCCACGTTATTGTTAATTTCTTCATAGCTTTTCCCATGAAAAATATTAGCCCCTCTTTCTAATAATTTACAAATTATATTACTTGCAGCTTTAGGATTTTTCTCTAAGCAATTTAATTCTAATATTTTTTTCATTATAAGATCCATCAAAGGATCTCCTTCTCCGCTTAATTTTATTCTAGATTTTAAAACTTGATTTAAAACTTTCTCCAATTTATCTAGGTTTTTAGCTTCTTTAATCCCGGACAAAAATTCATTTATTTCTTTACTAAATTTTATCTTTTCTGGAGTGTTATTCAAATTTTTACAATCGCTTTCTGGTGCTGTACTTAGAGGCAAGACACTTGATACATTTTTAGCTTCACCTATTGCATCCATTTCACTAAATTCTTTTGAAAGATCGGGATAAAGATCTGGTATTTCTCCGACATAAGAACCAACTTGATCATAAAAACTATAATCAACAGGAGCACTAGGTGCAAATTCATCAACAGGTGCATTTGGTAAATTATTATCACCTTTACCACAAATCACTTGTTCTATTATATCTCTAATTCTTTTATCATTCATTATATCGGAAAACGGTGCAAGTTTCTCTACAATGTTATATGCTGTCTCTCTTTCTTCTTCTGTGCAGCTCTTATCATACACCTTTTTTATTGCAATATGTAAGGGTGTCAATCCTTTTTTATTAGCAACATTTGATTTTGCCCCCTGTGATAAAAATTGTGTTACAGCATTATCATGATTACTATCAGTAGCTATTGATATAGGTGTTGCTTTTTTATAACTAATAATATTATTTTCCAAATCTATATTAGTTATATTGATGGTACTTTTTGCTATATTATCACCTTTAATATTAATAAAATTTTGCTCTATAACATTAATTTCTGATTTTGCAAAATTTCCACATTCTAAATTAATATTAGCTCTATTTTCTAGAAAAAAATCTATTAAGTGCTCATTTCCATATTTGGCAGCTATATGAATTGGAGCTACTCCATTTCTATTCTTTGCATCTATATTCACTCCATGTTCTATAAGAAACTTTAACATTCCTCTATCACATCCAAGTTTAACAGCGTGATGCAAAAGAGTATTTTCTTCATCATCTTCGGCACCGGAAATTAGCTTTACAGCTTCGTCTATATCTATCACCTCAACTCCATAATTATCTATTTTACGAGGCAAAAGTTTTAATAGCATTTTTAGACTTTTTGTTTTGATTGCATAATGCAATGCTGTATAACCATTTTTATCTCTTACATTTATATCCGCTCCTTTTTCTAAAAGTTTTCTAGCAACTTCAGGTCTAAAATTCTCAACGGCAAAAAATAGAGGTGTATTATTATTTTGATTTTTTATATTGACATCAATACCGTGATCAATTAGAGAATTTACTGCCTGAAATACATTTTCTTCGTTGATATAATCATCATCTACTGAAGGAAACTCCCATTGTGTTGGTTTGAGACTATTACCATTATAGCGATTACATGCTGCATAATGTATAGCACTATTACCATAACCATCTTTATCCTTATGAATAAGTTGTACTTGATGTAATATGTTTCCCTTTATTTCTTCACTTAAACCTGCAGTAGATCTTACAATATTAACTACTGCTACCAGCTCTTCTCTATTTTGTATTCCTAAATTGATATTTACTTCTTTATCTTCTAGTATTTTATCTAATATTTTTTCCATTTTTTCTGTATCACTTAGAGCTGCAGTAGTCAATAATGATTTTAGCTCTTGTTTGTTTTTTATATCTAGATTAATATTTACCCCTTTGTTTCCAAGTGTTTTATCTAATATTTTTTCTATTATTGATCCATAACTTGTAACTTTAGTAGTTGATGATGTTAAATCAACATCTTTAAGCAATGCAGTAGTCAATAATGATTTTAGCTCTTGTTTGTTTTTTATATCTAGATCAATATTTACCCCTTTGTTTCCAAGTGTTTTATCTAATATGTTTTCCATTATTTCTACTTTACTTATACTTGCCGCAGTCAATAATGGTGTTAATCCTTGTTTGTTTTTTATATCTGTATTAATTCCTTTGTTTGTTAAGATACACTCCACAGCATATATCTCCTTACTATATAGTGCGCTATGTAAAGGTGTATTACCTTCAATATCTTGAATATTAATACTACCACCATTTACCTCACCTCTTGTCAACAATTCTATTGCAGCAACATAACCACTATCTGCAGCATAATGTAACGGAGTCCTCTTTGTATCATAATCTTGAATATCAGTTTTTGCTCCGTGTTTTAAGAGAATTTCTATTTGATCGTCTCTATTATGATAATCACACATAGAATGTAGTGGTGTTTTTCCATTTTCATCTTGTATGTTTGGATCAGCTCCTGCTTTTAAAAGTAAATCTAGAGATTTAAGCTCAGTAGCATTATCGTAATGCAGGGCAGCAAGATGTAACGGTGTGCTACCTTCATTATCTTGAATATTAATACCCCTGTTTACCTCGCCTCCTGTAAGTAATTCTATTGCACCAACATACCCATTATCAGCAGCATAATGTAACGGAGTCCTTCCTAGCTGATAATCTCGAATATTAGTTTTTGCTCCGTGTTTTAAGAGAATTCCTATTTGATTCTCTTTTACATCACTACCACTAACGCAATCAACCATATAATGTAGTGGTGTTTTTCCGTCTTTATCTTGTATATTTGGGTCAGCTCCTGCATTCAAAAGTAAATCTAAAATGTCACTATCGAGATCCGAAAATTTATGCAACATTGTATTATCTAGCTCTGTTGTTTTAGAGTTAATAATTGCTTTTAAATCAGGATCATTTTTATGAGTTTTTAAAAATTCCTTAAGTTCATTATGTTACTCTCATCATAATTATAATCTTTTAAATTCATCAATATGTTTAGTAAATTATAATACAATTCACTTTGATGTTCTGTTAATCCTATATTCTCTTCACTCATTAACTCAAATGAATGATCTGTGAAAGTTGAAATCTGCGATTGACTTTGGTACTGCGCTAATTTTGTTATATTATCTATGAAGGTGCTTGAAAATTTGTTGTCATCTTCATGTTCTGTTAACCCTATATTCTCTCCACTCATTAACTCAAGTGAATGATCTGTGAAGGTTGAAATCTGCGATTGATTTTGCTGAAACTTTGCTAAATTTGTTATATTATCTATGGCAATGCTTGAAAATTTGTTGTTTAAACCGCTCAAGTTAATTTCTGAAGCTGATCTTTCATCTTCCCAGGTTACACTGTTTTTCTTTTTCTGATTCTGATAAGGATAATCAAATTCTATACAACTCTTTGGACGGTTCTTTTTATCAAAGTTTATTGTTTTTTCCCAAGCGTTTACTCCATTGCCAACGTTTTCTGTCTGCTCGTAGAATTCATCATCCCACTTGGATTCTGGATTTATCTTTGTTTTTCCCCAAGTTGAATCATTCTGTGTATAGTCCTCTCTAAAAGACTTATTTTCATATACCGTACAATTGTCAGCACTTTCTTGATTAGGATCTTTCTGAGAATTTAAGTTTTTTGAGCTTCCCCAAGAAGAAGACTCTGTTGATTTTTTATCAAGAATTCTCTTCTTAGAACCTTCAGATTTAATAATTGAATCAGTCATACCTCTAGCCTCTTTTTTTAATCAAAATGAATAAAAACACACTTTTTAATTATGTATTCTTAAAGTTAATTTATAGTTAAATTAACATGTTGTAAGTTGATATTTTATACAATGCCAAAACAGTAATACAAGCTTCATAAAAGCAACAGTGATTTCTAATTTTATCACTCATAATGTATGTTTTCTCTATATTAAATATGTACTAAAAATGAGTTCCTAATGTATACATCCAACTGCATCACTAACGTTATTAAATCCATCCCTCTTTAGCAATTCTACAAGTTCTAGGTTGATTTTTTTCACGACGCGAGGTCCATGATATATAAGAGCTGTATATAATTGTATCAAAGAAGCCCCTGATTTTATTTTTTCATATGCATCAGAACCATTCGAAATACCTCCACATCCTATTAGCAATATTTTACCTTTAGTAAGCTTATACATATCGCTTAATAATTCAGTTGAAAGCTTAAATAATGGCTTGCCGCTTAATCCTCCAATTTCACTTTGATAAGAGTGTAAATTGTCTCTATGCACAGTGGTGTTACTAACTATCAATCCATCAATCTTATGTTCTAGAGTAAGTTCAGCTATACCTTCTTTTGTGTTTTGATCTATATCTGGTGATATCTTAAGTATAATCGGAGTAGTTATAGACATTTCATCAGTTAAACTACGAACAGCTTTTAAAAATTGTGATAATTCTTCCCTATTGTGTAAATTACGCAAATTGAGTGTGTTAGGTGATGAAATATTTAACACTAGATAATCGCTTTTTGCCGTGTGTTATTTTTATTAATTTTATATAATCGCTAATTTTATCTTGTGATGTTCTATTCTTTCCTATATTTATACCAAAAACACAATCTTTAAGTGTAGTTTTACCTATTTGTTCAAGAAAATAGTCTATTCCTTTATTATTAAAACCTAATCTGTTGATCACTCCTTGATCTTTAATCAATCTAAATATCCTTGGTTTTTTATTACCGTATTGAGGATTCAGAGTAACGGTACCAGTTTCAATAAATCCAAATCCAAGTGATAGCATAGGCTTAATGACTTCTGCATTTTTGTCAAAACCAGCTGCCAAACCTACAGGACTTTTTAGTTTTTTGCCAAAAAAATTTACAGTTAAAGACTCTGGTAATTCTATAGGGTTTCTATATAGAATGTTTTTTAATGCTATAATTGCTAAAGAGTGAGAAATTTCAGGTGGTAGCAAAAGCAGTAATTTGTATAACATGATCTAATTTATTATGAAATATTATATGGTTACAAACTATAAATTTAAAAATGTTTTGCTTCAACCTTAAATCAAAAAAAAGATCTCACCATTTAAATAGAGTCTTATAGCCAAAGCACTTATTTTAACATTTCATGTAAAAATTTAATATGAGCAATGTAAATATAAAAAAAATAATAAATGCTACAGTTGTATCATACGATTATATCTCTAAATAGTTTTGCAACATCTTTATTATCAGATAACATGATAAAAATTTCTATTTTATATTTATTATGATTAAAGCTATACAAATTAGAAAAAATGGAGGGCCAGAAGTATTAGAATTTTGCAACAAAAATATCATTGATCCAAAAGGTGAAGAAGTTTTAATACGTCATACAGTGATAGGTTTAAATCGTTATGATGCTGAACTTAGGAGAGGTACTCGCAAAATTAAAAATTTACCAATTATTCTTGGAGTAGAAGCAGTAGGAGTTGTTGAAAAAATTGGTGAAAAAGTAAATGAAGGCTTAAAAATTGGTGACAGAGTTGGATATTGTACAGCTCCACCTGGAGCATATTGTGAAAAACGCCTCATACATCAAAAATATCTAATAAAAATTCCAAATGATATATCAGATGAAGTTGTTGCTGCAGTCCTATTTAAGGGAATGGCAGCCCATTATTTAATCAATCAATCTTACAAAATAAAACCTGGTGCTTTCGTGATGGTCAATGGTGCAAATGGTGGATTAGGCCAGATACTATGTCAATGGGCAAAAGATAAAAATAGTGTGGTAATAGGTTCTGTCAGTTCAGACGACAAGGTCAGCACTGCATTTAAAAATGGTTGCTCATATGTAATAAATTATAATGAGAATGATGCTATTGACAAAATTAAAGAGATTACAAAAGGTAAAGGACTAAATGCAGTTTATGATCCTATAGGTTATTCTACTAGTGAAATTTCCTTTAAAACTCTAGGAATATTTGGCATATATGTTTCTTATGGGCAAATATCTGGCCCAGCTCCAGTTAATTTTTCCTTACTTACTTCCCGCTCGTTATTTATAACTAGTACTTCAATATACCGCTACAAACAGGACAGGTTTACATTAGTACTTACAGCAATGGAAATATTTGAGATGCTAAGAAAAAATCTCTTAACTGTAAGGATTAATAAAAAATATCAATTTAATGAAATTATTCAAGCTCATCAAGATATAGAAAATAGAAAAATCAGTGGTTTAAACATAATAAAATTCTCTTAGCAGACCAAATTAATTGTTTGTTAACTTATAGTATTTAACCTTTCATATATTATCTCCTCTAAAGGGAGAAAAAAAATAAATTATCAATTTTTAATACATACGTTACGCAAGATGAAATATTTTAATGGAAAAATAAATTTGTACTCTACGATTAAAAATTACTTGTATATATTCTTTCTACTTTCTGTTTTTACACTTGGTTATTCTTCAATAAATTATCTTTTAGAGAAGAATGATGTTTTAATTTCTTTTACTTTTAAAACAGAGTTTTTATTAATTATAGGAACAGCACTGCTACTCTTTAATGTAATTTACGAAAAATCATGTAACAAAAAAAATTATAGTGAGCAGGATATGAGGTCATGTGTAAATGAACCTAGTTCTCAATTCTCAAAAACAATATTTTTACCTTCTACACCTAGCACAAGCGTACTTGAATATGTCTTTGCTGATGCTAACATTTCTATTAATAATACAACAAAATCAAATTTTTCCTCTAATAGCAATGAATCTGCTTCTACACTTTCTTTTTCACTTATCACTTTGTTTCAAGAACTTAATTTAGATTGTGAAATAAATAAATCTAGTACTATAAAACAAACACTCCTCGAAATAGAAAAGGGCTTGTTTTTAATTGGGATTGCAGTTTTAAGTTGTAGTTTTATTGTAGGTATATTAACAACACTTCAATTATTTTTACCTAATATACCTGATTATGTTAGTAATTGGTTAAATAGCTCTGTTAATATATTATTGATTTTAACACCTATAATAGGGCTTGTTGGTTATTGTACATTCAGTAAATTTCAAGCTATTTCTCAAGAAAAAAGTGAAGTAAGAAATGTAAGTTATACAGAAGGAACTAAAAAGGAAAATAGTTTTCAAAATAAAGAACATAACAATAACTATAAAAATGATTTCCTCAACCCTTTAAGTCAACCATATATAGACAATAAAACTCCAAAGATAAATAGTTTTCAAAATAAAGAACATAACAATAACTATAAAAATGATTTCCTCAACCCTTTAAGTCAACCATATATAGGCAACAAGGCTCCAAAGGTAGATAGTTTTCAAAACAAAAAAAATAGCAATGAATATAAAAATGATTTCCTCAATCCTTTAAGTCAACCATATATAGACAATAAAACTCCAAAGATAAATAGTTTTCAAAATAAAGAACATAACAATAACTATAAAAATGATTTCCTCAACCCTTTAAGTCAACCATATATAGGCAACAAGGCTCCAAAGGTAGATAGTTTTCAAAACAAAAAAAATAGCAATGAATATAAAAATGATTTCCTCAATCCTTTAAGTCAAAATTGCAAGCAAGGTACAGCTTTGAAACAATTAACAAAAACAGCTTTAACAGGAAAAGCTTTATACTAAAAAATTAGTTTTTGCTATAGTATAGAGGAGTGTGTAAATACTTAAAATGAGTTGTATAGTAAGTGCTTATAGCAGAACTAAAATACCTATAGTAAGAGGAGAAGGTGTATGTCTATTTGATCAAAATGGTAAGAAATATCTAGATTTTGCAGCTGGTATTGCTACCACTTCACTAGGACATTGCCATCCATACATCATAGAAAAACTAAACACTCAATTAAGTTCTCTTTGGCATTGTTCTAACGTTTTTACCATACCACAACAAGAATTACTTGCCGAACGTTTGGTCAATCTTAGTTTCGCGAATAAAATTTTTTTTTGTTCTAGTGGACTTGAAGCAACTGAAGCTGCAATAAAATTCATTCGTCGCTATTTTTACGTTAGAGGACAGGAGAAACGCAACCGCATTATTACAATTGAAGGTGGGTTCCATGGTCGTAGTATTGCAGCAATTTCTGCCGGAGGAAACGAAAAGTCACGAGAAGGTTTCGCTCCTCTACTAACTGGTTTTGATAAAGTACCAAGAAATAATATCCAAGCTTTAATGGATAAAATTAATGATGAAACAGCTGCTATATTGCTAGAACCTATACAAAGTGAAGGTGGAGTACATCCATTGAATATAAAATATATTAAGGAAGTTAGAGAAATAACAAAAGCACAAGAAATAATTTTTTGTCTTGATGAAGTACAATCTGGCTATGGACGAATAGGTTCTCTTTTTCATTATCAAAACATAGGAATTGAACCTGATATGTTAACATGTGCTAAAGCTATGGGTAATGGATTTCCTATAGCTGCTTGTCTTGCAAAGGATTATATAACAGAAGCTATTACACCAGGAACTCATGGATCAACTTATGGTGGTAACCCACTAGCTATGACTGTTGGTAATGCAGTATTAGATATTATGTTAAAACAAGATTTTTTTGAACACGTAAAAAAAGTAAGCAAATATTTAAAAGAGAAGTTGTTACTTCTAGCTAATGAATTTTCTGAAAAAGTGTTGGAAGTGCGTGGAGAGGGAATGCTAATGGGTATAGAAATTAAGGCTCCTGTGGCTGACGAAATTGTTAATTACTGTCTAAACAAAGGCTTGATTTTGACTAAAGTTTTTAATAATAGAGTAATTAGAATCACACCTCCACTCATTATTGAGAATGAACATATAGATACTGCTTGTAACATACTTTATGACTCATTTTCGCAAATGAAGAATAAATAAAAATACTTTTACGTAATTCTATTTTTACATAAAACCAAGTGAAGAGTATAAAACTCTTTAACGAACTTTAATGTACTCAGTTGAGTACATTAAAGTTACTTAGAATTACGATTGTAACCATAAGTTCCAGTTTGTGTATTTATTACACAGCCATTTCACTTGTGTTTCCTTTATTCAATTCAATTGCACAATCCCACATTTGGTGCAAGATGCATAAGAGTCTCATTTATAGATTTCAATTATACAGTCTCTTGATACTCTAGTTGTAGGTGCCTCGTTATTTCTATTAGACCCATTTTTTCTGGTTCTGTGACTTCCTTCTCAACATAGTAACAGCTTAGCTATCTATTATAAAATCACACATTCACCATTTATGTTTCTTTGAGGTCTTTCAGTGCTAGAATTTATTAAATCTGTTGCAAGGTTGTTGGTGTGTGTATCATTTACATTAGAACGCCCTGTTCTTCGTCTAGCACCTTGATTGTGATGAAGAAGTGTTTGCAGGTGTATTATTAGTTTCTCGTACATTTTCATGATTTATATAACTGGCTAAGTTCAGTATTTTTAAAACTTTGTCAATTATCACAATACTTCCTGTAATAAGAATAATAACATCCTTAGAAAAATTACTCTCAGGTACATCACTGACTTCTTGTAAGTCTTTGTTCAAATATCTACGTTGAAAGTACCGTTTGATTACATCACCTATGAGGGTTAAACTAATCATAACACAAAAATTCTTAAAATTAAATACCTGTTGTAAGAATTCCTTATTATTATCCCGTCTCTCAACTGGTAGCTGTTGCGCTGTGTGCTCCTGATGATTTGTTCTTTGCACTATATTGCCTTGTGCTTCTCTGTTGTTCTTTTTATGAAGATCAATTTGTTTATCAATCAATTCTTCTATAGTTAGAAAGATCTTGTTTTCTACTTCTATAGTGTGTTGAGAAGCAGCGCTGCGTAAAATTTCTTTAAGAACTTTCGAGCAATCATCAATACTACCTTCATATTTTTGTATAAATTCTTTAATACGGCGTGAAATTTTGTCTTTTAATTTCTTGGTGATACGCCCTTTCTCAAAACATTCAGAGAATGTTTCTTTTAG
The DNA here is from genome assembly GCF_918315375.1 of Wolbachia endosymbiont of Chironomus riparius. Lineage (NCBI taxonomy): Bacteria > Pseudomonadati > Pseudomonadota > Alphaproteobacteria > Rickettsiales > Anaplasmataceae > Wolbachia > Wolbachia endosymbiont of Chironomus riparius. The sequence continues at coordinate 156,707 of NZ_OU906733.1, read as the reverse complement.
ATTTTCTTATACTTTGTTCGCTTTATGAATTTTAATTGTTTCATTCGGTTCTTTTACCTGTGTAGTCTCATCTTCGGCTACTTTTACAACGTATTCAGAAGCAAGGTGTCTCTGAATATTCGTAGTTTGCTTCTTTTGTATCTTCTACTTTGTTCATTTTACGAGATTTAATTATTTTATTTCCTTATTCATATCGGGGTTTTGTTCTATTTTATCTTTAGAAGGAAAATTTTTAAAAATGTCTTTAAGATCTTTCGAACAAGCATCCATATCAACTTTTTTTTACGTTCTCTTATAAACTCTCTAGCATGTTCTTCAAGTTTGCCTTTTGATTCCTTACTGACACCCCCTTTCTCATAACATTCGGAGATTGCTTTTTTTAGATCTTTTTCAATTTTATTTATAATTTTACTATATATAGATATCTTATAATTTAAATTAATTAATCTAAATAACAATATTAGAAACTAATTTATTCGTCAATATAGATATTAATCTTAATTTTATAATACTTTTAACCATGACCAAAAGGAGTTCTATCCCTTTACATAAAAGAAAGATGTACAAGAAATCGTATATATGATGAAAATTGATTTTAGTTAAATTATATCACAAAGTATTTTAACTAGTCTAATCTTACAAAAACTTCAATTTACAAAAATTCTTATAAGAGATAATATCAATTTTACTTTTTATATAATAACGGATTTTAATGGATTGGTTGTCAGTTTTATTATTATCAATAATTTTTGTTTTATTCATCTTCTCGTTTTTTTTCTCAGGTGCGGAAATAAGTTTAACTTCAGTTAGCCGCTCTCGGATGAACAAACTTAGATTAAATGGTAATAAAAAAGCAAAGATAATAATTTCTTTATTAAATAAAAAAGAATTAACAATAGCAACTATATTAATTGGAAATACAATTATTAATATTACGTGCTCCGCTCTATCTACAGCAATATTTATAAGATTTTTGGGAAATGAAGGAATTGTTATATCAGCTATTGTAATAACTTTCTTTATTTTATTATTTTGTGAAGTTCTACCAAAAACTTATGCTATTCAAAACCCTGAAAAAATGGCATTATTTTCATCATATTTTTTATTGTTCTTTGTTAAAATCTTCTCTCCAATAACGATTGGTATACAGTTTATTGTTAATTGTATTCTTAAGTTATGCAGAATGCATAAGAATAAAGAAGTAATATCAGCAGCAGATGCAATGCGTAATATGATTACTTTACATCGCAGCGAAGGCACTATGTTACAGCAGGATCTTGACATGTTAAGTAGCATATTAGACTTAGCTGAAACAGAGATATCTCAGATTATGATTCACAGAAAGAATTTATTTTCCCTTAATATAAATCAAAGTGAAGAAGATTTGATAAAAAGCATTTTAACTAGCAGCCATAGTAGAATACCTCTGTGGGATCATGAACCAGAAAATATTATTGGTGTTGTTCATGTGAAAGATTTGATAAATGCTTTGCGTGAGAAAAACGAAAAGATAGATATCTCTAAGATTATGTCAAAACCTTGGTTTATACCCGAAAGTACTTTGCTTAGTGTTCAATTGCACAATTTTCGTAAAAATAGAAAGCATTTTTCACTTGTGATTGATGAATATGGAGCATTGCAAGGAATTGTTACTCTTGAAGATATATTAGAAGAAATAGTGGGAGATATTTCTGATGAGCACGATCTCGTAACGGAAAATTTTATCATAAAGATATCTGATAATATATATAATATAGATGGTGAAGCCACAATTAGAGACATTAATAGGCAATTACGCTGGAATTTACCAAGTGATGAAGCGACAACTTTGGCTGGTGTGATAGTTAATAATATAGAGCGTATACCGAATGAAGGAGAAGAATTTTTTATGTATGACTGTCGTTTTAAAATTTTAAAAAAGGATAAAAATATTATCACTGCTGTTGAAGTACAAGCAAAAACTGATAATACTAATAGTAACGATTAATTGTAGAGTTTTATGGAAGATACAGTAAAGGTAACCGCTGAAGAATTAAAAAATTATATAGAGAGAATTGAGACTCTTGAGCAAGAAAAAAAGGATGTACAAGATCATATTCGTGATGTATATGCTAAAGCAGCAGACGAAGGATTTGATATAAAAGTGATGAAACAAATTGTTAAATTAAGAAAAATGGAAGACGATGACAGAGAAGAACAAGAAGCACTGCTCAACACATATAAACGTGCATTGGGAATGGTCTGTGAAGAAGAAAAGATAAGTGAATAGCGGAAGAATTATTATTGGAATAAGTGGAGCTTCTGGTTCTATTTATGGTCTGCGGATTTTAGAAGTTTTAAAAGATACTAATTATGAAACTCACTTAGTAATAAGTAGTGCTGGAAAAGTAACTCTAGCTCATGAAATTTCTAAAGAACTTGAAAATGTTACTTCACTTGCAAATTTTTATTATTCTGAGAAAAACATAGGAGCAAAGATAGCAAGTGGTACATTCAAAACTTTAGGAATGATAATTTCTCCATGTTCCATGAAAACCATGTCAGAGATTGCATCTGGTGTCACTTCTAGCTTATTAACAAGAGCAGCGGATGTTGTCCTTAAGGAAAGACGCAAATTAGTCTTAATGGTTCGAGAATCACCTTTACACCGTGGACATCTGTATAACATGATAAAATTAACAGAGATGGGGGCAATAATTGCTCCACCGATACCAGCATTCTATTCAAGACCAAGCTCATTAGACGACATAATTAATCATTCAGTAGGAAAAGTTTTGGACTTGTTTGACATCAAGTTGGATAATTTTCAAGAATGGGGTGGTATATGATTATAGATGGTAAAAAAATAGCTAGCGACTTATGTGATAATTTATTAAAAAAAATTACTCATTTAAAAAAGGAATATAATGTTGTTCCTTGCTTAAAAGTGATCTTAGTTGGTGATAATCCAGCAAGTCAAGTATATGTTCGTAATAAGCAAAAAAAAGCAGAGTCATTAGGTATCAGTTCCGAAACTATTATTCTTTCTGCTAATATATCAGAAGATGAATTAATTAAGAAAATTAAGGAACTAAATGAGAATCCATTCGTAAATGGAATTTTAATACAATTACCATTACCAAAGCATATAAATGAAAGAAAAGTTATTAACTCAGTAAGTATGGAAAAAGATGTTGACGGGTTTCATGACGAAAATGTTGGTAAGTTAGTTAAAGGTGAAAAAAATTGTCTTATACCTTGCACTCCTCAAGGTGCTTTATATTTGATTAAATCAATAGAAAAAGATCTTTCTGGTAAAAATGCAGTAATTATTGGTAGATCAAACATAGTTGGAAAACCTATGTTTCATTTATTACTTCAAGAAAACTGCACAGTTACTATTTTACATTCAAAAAGTCAGAACCTTGCTGAATACTGTTTCAGAGCAGATATAATAGTAGCAGCAGTAGGAAAACCAAATTTTGTTCAGGCAGGTTGGATCAAGAATGATGCAATAGTAATAGATGTTGGTATAAATAGTATGAAAGGAAAATTAATAGGCGACGTTGATTTTGAAAAAATAAAAGAAAAAGCTAAAGCAATTACTCCGGTGCCTGGAGGTGTAGGACCAATGACTATTGCATTTCTTATGGTTAACACCGTAATTGCCTCTTGCATGCAGAAAAAAATAGACTTGAAAGGATACAATCCCTTGCTTTCAAAGACTTTTCTTTAATTTCGTTGTTATTTCCGTTCATAGAAAACGCTTATAGCATGTTTGATTTAGCAATCAAGGTTTAATTACATTTATGTGAATTTACAGTTATAGACATAAGTACACATTTTTTTAGCTATCTATTATGAAAGCACACAATTTATGTTGCTTGGGCATTTTGCGTAGAAGATTAACTAATTGAAATTGAACATGATGAAGAAGTATTTTTAAGTGTATTGGTAGACTCATGTGCACTTTCATTATTTGTCCCAGGGGTCAAATCTCTTAAATTTGACACAGGAGATGAATTAATACAATAATGCGCAATTGCCTCTGCTATTACTACTCCTACTATTACTCCTACTACTGCTGCTACTACTCCTACTACTACTCCTGTTCCTCCCACTATTTTTACTGCTACTGCTGCTGCTACTCCTACTCCTACTCCTACTGATGAACTAATACAATAATGTTTAATTACCTTTGCTATTGCTACTCCTACTACTGCTGCTACTATTGATGCTACTCCCATTGCTATCATTGCTGCTAATAATAATAATAATGGTAATGGTATGTTTAGTTGGGTGTGGTACACTAGTAATTCTCCTACTGCTGCGAATACTACTAGTGGTGTTACTACTACTGCTACTGATAATGCTGATAATGCTGCTACTATTGCTAATGCTTGTAATACTGCTAATACTGCTCTTTTTGCTCTTTTTGCTATAGCGTTTTTAATAAGTTTCTCCAATTCTTTATAAAGTAGTTGTTTTGACTCTGTGGATGTTAGTTGAGAATTAAAAAATCTTAATAGTTCCAGAGGAGTCCTTTTTTTGTTATCAGAACAATGTAGTTTACTATTGATTGTGCCTTCATTTTTCATTCCTTCAATAGCCTTAATTAAAATTTCCTTTAAATCTTTTTTTTTCTGGGTCCTTATGTAAATAAGGCAATGTGTCAACAAATTGTTTTTGATATGTACTATTTTCATTATTCATTACTTATACCATATTAATAAATCCAGATAATATTGTAAATATAATATCTATAATAGTCAATAAATTAATAACTATAAAAGTTTTATTTAAAATAATTATTTTTAATATATTTAATGAAAATATTTATATAATAACTATTATATAAATAAAACAGCAACGCATGCATAATATAAATGGTAACTTTTATTTATACTGTCTTGTAGTTCTCTTGATAGTAATTTACCACATTTTCAAACTGAAAACGGTTCATACTAATTATATTTTTGCATCAAATACAAGAAAATATGTTGATTTTGAAAAAATAAAAGAAAAAGCTAAAGAAAACCAATACTCTGAGTTTCTTGGCTTATGTGTCATGGAAAGAATAAAGGATTTAATTACCAATAGAGCTATTTATATTGCAGTTGAAAAAGGAAAATGATGAAAGAAGAAACCCAACAACCAAAAGCATTAGCATTAATATGCTTAGAAGAAATAGTAAAAAATTTATCGCCAGGGACCAAGTAATAAAAAATGTCACTTAAGTAGTAATTTGTAAAATTGAAGGATAAAACTTAAGTCTAAAAATATTTGTAGTTCTTTAAAATTCAATTAAGAAAAGCGCATGAAACTTTCTAATAACAGAATAGAACAGCAAAAACAGAAGTATCTAGTCAGAATTACTTCTTAAGTTATTTTGATAAAGAATCAGTAACTGTGTACTAATTTCACCAACTCACTAATATGTTCAACAGGTGTTTCAGGTAGCACACCATGTCCCAAATTAAATATAAAAGGTAAAGATCGAAAACAGTCTATTATACGCTTAGCTTCTTTCATAGCTTCTTCTTTTTTATATGCTAAAAGATTTGGATGAAGATTACCCTGAATTGGAAGCTTTAGATTATCCCTAGCCCATTCTATGGATAGATCATAATCTATACTTACTGCAGATACTCCTGTTTGTAAACAATAATCCCCGTAAAGATAGCCAGCACCTCTTGGAAAACCTATAATTGGAAAGTTAGGAAACCTAGAATGTATTGCTGAAATAATTCTCTTTGTTGGCTCTATAACATACTTTTTAAACAAGGTTTCTGTTAATAGGCCAGCATTACTTTCAAACAGTTGAATTACATCTACACCTGCTTCTATTTGTTTAATTAAGTAAATAATTGTTGCTTCAGTAAGTGAATCAATTATGGAACTCAAATCTAATGAACAAAAGTTTTTTAATTTAGAAAAAGTTTTACTACTACCACCTTCTATTATATAGGAAGCTACAGTGAAGGGACCCCCGGCGAAGCCTATAAGTGACCTATCTTCAGATAACTGACACCTTACCTCAGTTATAGCGTCTAGAACTGGCTGTAACTTAATTGTAACTTCTTGTATATTTTTTAACTCTTTAGAACTTTTTACTGGACTAATTTTTGGACCTACACCCCTTAAAAAATTTACATCACAACCTAGAACATCAGCTATTACTAAAATATCAGAAAAGATTATTGCTGCATCAAAGTTGAATCTATTTATTGGTTGTAGTGTTAATTTTACAACTAACTCAGTATTATAGCATATTTCTAGAAAGTTTTTTATTCTTTCCACAGCTTTTCGATACTCAGGAAGAGATCTTCCTGCTTGTCGCATTAGCCAAATAGGTAAATTTTTGACTGACTTACGTTCAGTTATAATATTTACTATCTTTTGCTTTTTCAATATATTTAGTTCTTCTTACTTTATATAAAAGTATAATAGTAATAATAGTAATAGCAATAACTTGTTGATAGTTAATTTTTGGTAAAATATAAGATTATTTTATTTGTGAATAAATATGTTGATAACTTATGTATCTTACTGTTTTTATAGTATAATTTTTGTTTATAAGTGAGATGTTTATTATGTTAGCAACTTTCTTTATGGAAAAAGAAAAAAGGTTAAGTAATAATGTATATCTGTGTTAAAAAACTGTTGAAGAATTGTAGATATCTTGTAATAACAAATACTTAACAAGTTGTTTTAATGTTATTAACATACTTATCAGGTATTTAAATTTAGTTTTTTTATATAATTAATATTTAGGTATTATTATAGGAAATAAGTTAAGTGAAAAAGAATAGAACTTTAATGGGAAAAATAGCATATAAAATTTTTTCATTCCTCTTTAAAAAATTTTCTGTACTAAAAAATTCTGCAGCAAAGGCATTAATGAAAGATCTTACAAATCTTAGTATACTTAATAGTATACAAAAGTTTCATAATTGCAGTATTGTTGATATAATGACTCCTCGCACAGAAATATATGCACTGGATGTTAATTTAAGCAAGATAGAAGTACTAAAAAAGATAAAAGGTAGTTGCTATACTAAAGTACTACTTTATAAAGGTAACTTTGATAACGTTATAGGTTTCTTTTATGTAAAAGATGTTCTTCTTAATCAAGATACAGACTTTAATCTAAAACATATTATGCAGACCATACTATATGTTCCACCTTCAATGAAAACAACAACTTTATTTGCCAAAATGAAATCCTCAAAATTGTGTTTGGCTGTTGTAATAGATGAATACGGAGGAACTGATGGTTTAATTTCAATAACTGATCTTATAAAGGAAATGCTCCCAAGCTTTGATAATGAGCATGAAGAAAATTATATTATAAAATTACCTCAAAATAAATTTGAGGTTTCAGCAAGGATTTTAATAAAAGATATAGAAGAAGACCTACATATAGAATTACGTGATCCTGAGGAAGACTATGTTACTCTTGGTGGTTTAATACTTTCTGTTGCTGGTAAAATTCCTTCTACAGATGAAGTGATTGAGTATAAAGATGGTATAAAATTTATTATCAAAGAAAGTAACGAACGTTATATCAGTACAATCATCTTAGATTTAAGTAACCATAATAGTAAAGATTAACCTTTTTTATTGATTTTTTTTACCATACTTTCTATCATGTGCTTTATTCCTTTATGTATAGAAGATATCCTTTCATCTCTCATATATGCAGAGCAGGAAAATATATTATTTTCTTCATCTTCTATCGATAATTCTGTATCACATTTTATATGATTTCCACCAAACTTTTCTATTAATTGTTCTTTATCATCTCCTATGGTTACTTTAATCGTAGCCTTTTGACTTAAAATACAGGCAATTAAGGCAGGCGCTATGCATATAGCTCCTATTGGCTTTTTTGTATCAAAAAATTCTAATACTAGTCTTTTGAATTCAGGTAGTACCGTAATGGTTTCTTTGTTTTCAGCCAAGTCAGATAAATTTTTTACTACTCCATATCCTCCTGGTATAATTAACATATCAAAATCTTCAGCTCTAGCTTCTTTTAAATCACATATTTCACCTCTTGCGATTCTAGCAGCTTCTATAAATACATTTCTTTTTTCTGCTACTTCTTCCCCAGTTTTGTGATTTATAACTTGCGATACATTTATATCAGGGGCAAAACATTTGACATTTACTTCTTGCTGATCAAGTACAAGTAGGCTTGATACAACTTCTCTTATTTCTGCTCCATCAAGATTACCACATCCTGATAAAACGACTGCAGCTTTTAAAAATTTTTCACTCATAAATAACTTATACAATCTAATTCTAACATTTTAATATATATTTTGTACTTAGAAAAGAAGCATTTATATTCTCTCTTCTGAGAAAGAGTTAATTAAGATGAAAATGAGAACATAAATAGGCTAAAAGGTACTATACACAGAGTCATAAACGAAATTATTGAAACCAACTTAGGTACTAAGTACAAAAAATTTTTTGTTCTTGAAAGGTCTTTTTCTAAACATTTATATTAATCTTTTAGGATAGACTAAGAATTTTTATAGATTCTTTAATTTGATCAGAAATTGGAGCAGAAATAACAATTTTTACATTATTTGGTAATGTTAGTGATACATCACATGAATGAAGGTGCACTTTATTTTCTGCTCCATCAATAAAAGCTTTCTTACCTCCATACTTACCATCACCAAGAATAGGACAATTTATATGAGCTAAGTGTGCACGTAATTGATGAGTTCTTCCAGTAATTGGTTGTAGCTTTAGGTAAGCAACATTGTTATTTAGTTTTTCTAAAATTGAAAAATGTGTAGTAGCACTTTGAGAAGAATTTTCATCAATAACCATTTTTTCCTGCCCAAAAATATATTTTTTTACTAACGGGTGATTTATCACTCCATTGTTTTCATTTGGTATACCTGAAGTAAGTGCTACATATGTTTTTTTAATTTTACGTTCCTTAAATTCTTCCATTAAGTATTTTGCAACTTTAGCATCGCGTGCAAATATCATCACTCCACTGGTGTCTCTATCTAGTCTATGTACAATTTTAAATGTTTCTCCGTTGCGTATTTGATCAAGAAAATCACTAATACTTGTTTTTCCACCCTGAACAGTTACTCCAGCAGGTTTATTTATAGCCAATATATATTCATCTTCATACAAGATATTTTCTTTTATTAATGCTATTAGTTTTTCATCTGATTTTTTATTGTATTTTTTGTCAGGATTAATATCTTCAATATATTTTATTGTTATTATTTGACCAGAATTAACTTTGTAGTTAGATTTAGCCTTGCAATTATCAACTTTAATTAATCCTTTTCTTAAAAATTTTTCAATCAAAGAATGATTTAAATTGGGAAAAAACCTCCTTATATACCTATCTAATCTAACATTGTTATCGTTTACGGATATAGTTTCTGTTTTGTTCATAGCTTGTATTATAGGTCTAATATTGCGTTTAGTGTAACATACTATTAGACCTGAATATGTGCTATTTGTTAATTATTTCCTCAGGGTACTCTGAGATGATTGTGATACCTATGATATAGCACGACTTTTATCAGCACTCTCTATTGTGTCAGGAGCTTCTTCACTTTTTTGTTCCTGTTTTGTTTTTTCGTTATTACGTGTATTAACTATATCCTTTCCTACTTCTACATTATTGTTAATAGTAGGTGTCTTACTTGTGTCCTCTGTTACACTATCGTCACTATTAATATAAGTACTTTCCTTTCTTATATTTTGTGAAGCAGTATAGGTAAGTGCAGAACTTAATAAAGTGATAACAGTAGCCCCTGCTATAAATGGTAATGTTCCTATTGCAGCAGCCATTCCTGTTACAACAAGTGCTGTTATTGCAATAAGGGAAACTAATAAAGAGAAACCAATAAATAGTAAAGCATTTGTTCTATCTTTTGATTTTTTTTCTGGAGTTGTGGTTTCTTCATTACTTTTATAAGAAATGGAATCCTTATCTTCGTTTTCTAAATTTTGATTCATAAACTTGCCTCATATTAATAATACTATATTATATATTTAATATTATTAATAAATTCTTGATATACAAAGTAAGTAAATTTTTAAAAAATGTAACATTTAATATAAAGAATACTAAAATAGCTATATCTTGTACGAAAAATCAACGTAGATTATAAAATGAGGCTAGATCCCAGTGTCAAGCACTGGGATGACAATTATAACATATTGGAATGACGCGAAAGCAGTGGAATGACAATTATAACATACTGGAATGACGCGAAAGCAGTGGGATGACAATTATAACATATTGGAATGACGCGAAAGCAGTGGAATGACAATTATAACATATTGGAATGACGCGAAAGCAGTGGAATGACAATTATAACATATTGGAATGACGCGAAAGCAGTGGAATGACAATTATAACATATTGGAATGACGCGAAAGCAGTGGGATGACAATTATAACATATTGGAATGACGCGAAAGCAGTGGGATGACAATTATAACATATTGGAATGACGCGAAAGCAGTGGGATGACAATTATAACATATTGGAATGACGCGAAAGCAGTGGGATGACAATTATAACATACTGGAATGACGCGAAAGCAGTGGAATGACAAGGAATTAAACTATTATGGCACCAATGGGTTAACTTTTTTGTAACACCAAGTGCTTCACAATTAAAACCTTTTCTGTTTACAAAGTATTCATCTCTCGTCATACCAGCATCTTTTACTCGTCATCCCAGTGCTTGACACTGGGATCTAACCTATTTCATCGTAGACACTTCTTACCAAATGTTCTTTTTTTACAAGGTTTTTAGTTCTTACAATCCATAACTCAACGTTTCAACCGTGTAAAAACTTCGATGACTACTTAAAGACAGGTTCTCAGTTGATTGGGGATTATTTTCAGTATTATTTTGATTTCTAACCCTAAATTGGGTAGCACACATTTCCATAATTTTCTTGAAATACACATTAGGGTTAAGTGTATCATTCTGTTTCTTGTCATCCTGCCTTGCAAGTTCTTTTGTTTTGGATTGAGCCGGTAGATAATTACTTGTATCCGAGTTAGAACATGGCTCACCATTTTCAACACGCTTGTTAGATACATTACTACTCTGTGTATTAGTAACTTCTTGATATGAAACTACATTACTACTTGAAAACTCGGATTGAGCCGGTAGATAACTACTTAAAACCGCGAATGGAACTACATAATTACTTGAAAACGGGTTCCCAGTTGATGAGAGATGACTTCCATCTTTTTTAACTACATTTTTTTCACCCTTAGTAAGGTGCTGCTCACATGTTTCCTGGCCAGAATTACCTGTTTTTGTTGAAGCACTTCTATTATTACTAAAAAAATCAGAATTTTGTGAGTTTTGCGTTTGTTTACTAGGATTGTTATTTGTACTTTGAGACAAATCACGAATTAATTTAACTAAAGGTTTAATGAAGCAGAAAAAAACTGAAATAAGAGCTATAATCAAACATAATACCAAAATAATTGGTGCAGCTAATATCACTAAAGTACTACCAACAATTACTCCGGCACTTTTTAGAGACAACACTCCACCATATACTGCAAGAGCTAATAAACCTAAACCTATAACTAAAGGTACTTTTGACATAATATAATCCTTTGAACTAAACTTCTAAAGTATTGCACACTTTTGTTATAAAGTAAAGATCTTATTAAAAAAAACTACTTTAGTAATAACTTTATCTTGCATTTTACATCTTCTTAAGTTGAATCATTTATATTTGATATGAATTTTCTATCATTTCATACCACTGTTTTTCATTTAAAATCTTTATATCTAATTCCAAGGCTTTTTTGTATTTTGAACCTGGCTTTTCTCCTGCAATTAGATAGTCAGTGTTAGCAGAGAGACTTGAGCCTACTATTGCTCCTAGAGATCTAGCTTTAGCTTTAGCTTCATTTCTACTAATAGTTAATGAGCCAGTAAATACTATTACTTTGTTGCTAAAAATAGAATGGTTGTTTACGTTGATGGAAAGAATTTGTAAGTGGGGAGTAAGGTTGTTTAATACTTCAATGTTACGTTCGTCAGAAAAGAATTGTTTCAAACACTTTGCCATTTCTTTTCCTATAAAGTCTATTTTTAATATTTCAGAAAAAGTTTCTTCGCTATAAGTAAGCTTCATCATAAACGAGTACCAATTCTCATAAGAGATATAACAATCTGCAAGTAATTTTGATATAACTTGACCTATCGATTTAATTCCCAAGGAAAATATAAACCTATCTAGGGGTATTGTTTTTCTGATTTGTATAGATTTCAATAAATTGGTTATTGATTTTTCACCCCAACCTTCTTTTTCTCCTAGATTAAAATCTTTTAATCTTTCTTTCAGTGTGAAAATATCAGGAATTTGCTTTATTAAACCAAGGTTATAGAAAAATTCTATTTGCTTTTCTCCAAATCCATCAATATCGAATGCATCTTTTGATATAAAATGTTTCAATTTTCCTATGATTTGAGCCTTGCAGACAAATTCTCCAGAACATCTTGCTACGGCTTCTTTTTTTTGTACTTTGCTACCACATTCAGGACATGTTTTAGGAAACATAAATTCAGCTGAATTTGCAGAACGAAAACTCTTATCTACTTCTACAATTTGAGGAATTACATCACCCGCTCTTTTTACAGTTACAATGTCTCCTTCTCTTATATCTTTACGTTTAATTTCATCTTGATTATGAAGACTTGCTCTACTAACCAGCACTCCACCTATATTGATTGGAATTAACTCAGCGACTGGAGTTAATGCTCCCGCTCTACTAACTTGTATGAATATTTTTTTTAATTTTGTTTTTGCACAAACAGCAGGAAATTTATGTGCAAGGGCTGAACGTGGTGCTTTATGAGTATTTCCCAGGCGATCTTGTAATATTAAGTCATTTATTTTGTAAACTATACCATCAATATCATAACCTAAAACATATCGACATTCGTATATTTTATTGTAAAACTCTAACATTCCATTTAAGTCATTCACTACACGGTGGTAATCATTTACACAAAAACCAAGAGATTTTAAATCATTTAGTACTTGATACTGACTTTTTGCTGTCCCGCCTATTAAAGAGTAAGAAAAGTATTTCAGAGGTCTATTTGCTGTAATATTTGCATTCAACTGTTTCAGAGATCCTGCAGCAAGATTACGTGGATTGGCAAATTCGTTTTGTATATTGAATTTTGCAAAATCTTCGTTAGAAATATATATTTCTCCCCTTACTTCCAGCATGCCTTTCGTATTATGAAGAAACTTAGGAAAGTTTTTTATAGTTGCAACATTGTGAGTTACATCTTCACCTACGTAACCATCACCACGAGTTGCTGCTTTAATAAAAATTCCATTCTCATAAATTGCAGAGAATGATAACCCATCTATCTTAGGCTCACAAATTATTTCGAGTGTATCAATATTTAAAAATCTTTTTACTTTGGATAAGAATCTTTCTACATCCTGCTCATTATAAGCATTATCAAGAGAAAGCATAGGCTCTGTATGTTCTATTTTAGCAAATCTATCATCTGGTGCAGCACCAATACTTTCTTGTACATCACCAAAATCAGATGCGATTTTAATTGCTTTTTTTTTTAGCTCATCGTACTCAGCATCAGTAATTTCTGGTTTGTTTTTCTGATGATATAGTATATTGTGGTGTTTGATTTGTGCTTGTAAACTAGCAAGTTCTTGTGATATTTTTTTCGAATTACTCATCACATAACGTTTATATTACACTTACTCAGAATCAGCAGATAGGTGAGATCCTTGGTAGGCATAGTTTGGAGCTTCTTGAGTAATTGTTACGTCATGAGCATGACTCTCTCTTAGCCCTGATGCAGTCATGCCAACGAATTTACAATTTTTCTTCATTTCTTCTATGTTTTTATTACCAGTATATCCCATAGCAGACTTCAAGCCACCGATTAATTGATGTATTACTTCTGAAGCTGGACCTTTAAATGGAACTCTCCCTTCTACACCTTCTGGAACTAACTTAAGTTTTGCATTTTTATCTTGAAAATAACGACCAGCAGAACCTTTTTTCATTGCGCTAATAGATCCCATTCCCCGGTAGCTTTTATACACTCTACCTTTATAAATTATATTCTCTCCTGGGCTTTCATCAGTACCAGCAAAGATAGAACCTATCATTACAGAATCTGCACCAACTGCTATAGCTTTTGCAATATCTCCTGAGTATTTTATACCTCCATCTGCAATTAGTCTAACATTTCTTGCTCTACATATTTCTGCAATATTTTTAATTGCGGAAAACTGTGGTACACCGACACCTGTAACTATTCTTGTGGTACATATTGAACCAGGACCTATACCAACTTTCACTGCATCAACACCTGCATCAATTAATGCTTCAGCTGCTTCTTTTGTTGCAATATTTCCTCCAATTATCTGTACATCAGGGTGTATTTTTCTTATTTCTTTGATAGTGTTGATGACGCCTGCAGAATGACCGTGAGCAGTATCTATAATAACTACATCAACTTCTTCACTAATCAGCGCCTCACACCTTTCTATGCCATCTTCCTTGCCAATACCAATCGCAGCAGCAACTCTTAGTCGGCCTTTACCGTCTTTACATGAATTTGGATACTGATTATATTTTTCAATATCTTTGACTGTAATTAAACCTATGCAATGAAATTTTTCATCTACAACTAAAAGTCTTTCTATTCTATGTTTATGCAATAATTTCCTTGCAGATATGTTATTTACTTCATTTTCCTGTACTGTAACTAACTTATCTTTAGTCATAATTTCAAAAACTTTTTTATTCAAGTTTTCAATAAATCTCACATCCCGATTTGTTAAAATTCCAACCAATTTTTTTTGATCAACTACAGGAATTCCGGAATAGTTATATTCCCTCATCAATGAGATTGCCTCTGTAACTGTTTTATTTGGAGAGATTGTTATTGGATTAGATACAATCCAACTTTCATATTTTTTTACTTTTCTGACTTCTGCAACTTGTTCATCTATTGATAAATTTTTATGTATACAACCGATTCCTCCATGTTGAGCAATAGCTATTGCAAGTCTAGATTCAGTTACAGTATCCATTGCAGAAGATAATAGTGGTATATTTAATTCTATACTATTTGTTAAATAAGTTTTCGTATCTGTATTACTGGGCAATATATCAGAATACGCAGGTAACAAAAGTATATCGTCAAATGAGTAGCAAATTTCAACCTTTTCCATTGCTAAAGTTTAATGCTAACTAATCAAAATGCAATATTAGTTTTTCTTGACTTTATGTATTAAAAACTGGAGCTTATTTACTCGTGTGGTTTCTTTATAAATTTTTATGTTCTTACCTTCTATATTAATCATGTTTATAATAGCTAGCTATATTACAACAGATATATCTGTTCCTAGCTTTCCTAATATAGCACATTACTTCGGTGTTTCTGATGGAATGGTTCAATTAACTATTGCTTTTAATCTTCTAGGCTTCTGCGTTGGTGTATTGCTTTTTGGACCTCTATCAGAATCTTATGGTAGAAGAAAAGCTATGATTATAGGTAATTCATTGTTGCTAATGGGTTCTGTTAGTTGTGCTTTTACATCATCAATTTACTGGCTTTTAGCCTCATGTTTCATACAAGGTTTCGGAGCAAGTGCATCTGCGGTTGTATTTGCTGTAATAGCAGATGTTTATCATGGAAACAAAGCAATAAAATTTATCGGTATAATAAACGCAGTTACGACAATTGTATTGGCTGCAGCACCTGTTTCAGGAAGTCTGATTAATGAAATTATAGGGTGGCGTGGAAATTATGGAACTCTTGCAATAATTTGCTTGATTTCTTGGATTTTATTGTTTTTTGCGTTACCAGAAACTAAAAAAAATCGGGAAATATTAAATTTCAGAAAGGTAATAAAAGACTATAAAAGGCTGTTTTTAAACACAAAGTTTTTAGGGTCATCTTTAGTTATAAGCCTATTCTGTTCTGCATATATGTCATTCATTACTTGTGCACCGTTTTTATATACAGAAACTTTAGGTTTGCCTAATGTTATATATGCTCTACATCAAGGAGTCATAATTGCTTCTTACTCTCTAGTTGCTTTATTTTCTGGGAAAATTTCTGAAAAGCTTGGCTCTAGACGCTGTGTGATAACCGGTACTGCTATAACAGTTATTGGATCATTGCTTATTACTTTAGTAAGCATAATAACACCAAATTTTTCTTATTCTATAACACTATCTATGGTTATAATGTCTGTTGGTTTTGCAATTTGTCAGGGCGTAATTTTCAATGCGGCAATTAATATCTTTTCTGAAATCAAAGGCACGGCTTCTTCGGCAATTGGATTTATCAGATCATTTCTAATGTCTGTTTTTATTGCCTTAACTAGTTATATTTATAATGGTCATGCAATGAGTATGTCGCTTTTTATTTTATTTATAATAACATTGCAGTTTATAATGACTGTGTTTTTATTACGATCTTCTGAATATTGTATTAAAATGAAGAAAGAGTGTTACTAAGTAGTAACACTCTTTTTAAGCAGTTAAAAAATCTTATTTATCAACAATCTAGAGCTGTTTTCCGATTTGTTGACATGCAGTATTTTCTACGTTTAGAAGTGACTCAATACTCGTAAGTGACTTTACTTTTTTAAGTTTTGATAAGACTTCTTGTGGATTATTTCCTAAGGTGTATGCCTTAATTATAGATCCAGTAGATGCTCTGCGTAAAGGCAATGTTGAGCTTTTACTGTTATGATTATGATAACTGAAAGGCTTAGGTGTATTATTGTAAGATGTTTCACTATCAGAAGCAGTTGCAAAGCTATCAATAGAGCTTATACTAATACAATCACTTTTGTTGTTCACATCAAGTGAAGAGTTTTTTACAAGGTTTTGTACACCTGAAGTTACTGGCATTACTGGTGAAGGAATTGGTGTAAGTTGAGTAGGTCCATTCAATCCATCAGCAAAATTGCTAGTAAAAGTTCTAGGTGGTTTTGGTGGAGCAAATGCTTTAAGCTGAGGTCTATCTACTAAGTTAACTGTATTTCCTCTTCTAAGAGCATTAGGAGTAATAGTTGCTGATTTGCCTGGAATAGATATATATTCAATGTCACAAGCTTCAGATGTTTTTTGTGATTTTGTGTCCTTAGTGAAAAATCTAAAAAATTTATTAGATTTGTGCTTTTCAGGATTTAACAACTCTGCTCTACTACCATCAGTGCTATAGCCACTAGAAGAGCTTACTGAACTACCATCTGATATATCAGATAGCTGATAATGTCTTCTGTTGTTATCAGGAGTTTTTGCTGCTTTATTCAGTTTCTCTAGAGTTTTAGGCAGATTGTAATTTAAATTACAATCTACTTTACATTTTGAAACGATTTCCTTGATTCCATCATAATGTTCAGAAAAGATGTCATACAGCGGATTATTTGTGTCTTTTAATAATTTCTTTAAATCTTTAGTGCTTAGCTCTGTAATATAGTTTTTCTGCTTAACCAAATGAGTGAAGTATGTAACTGACAGATCATAAATTGGTTCATTTCTGAGGGATTCAATTTTGAATCTAGCAATGATTCCATTTCCTTTAATATATTTTTTATTGAATCGGTCTTACCAATTTGGTTGAATTGAGTGACTATATTGTTATATTTGTTTGTTTTTTCTTCTGTAATATGGGTGGAATTGTTAATAGTTTGAAATTTTTCTACAAAACTTGGAAGACTAGTAACATTTTGTTGCTTTAAATCATGTGAATTACTCATCTTTCTACCAGAATTGTGCATTTTTTTTCCTAATGTCATAAGATTATTACCAATTCCTGTTTTTGCATTGCTTAAACCTTCGTTTACCTTGTCCTTAGAGTACACGGCTCCATCCTTAATTTTTCCTGCAGTGTATTGAAACCCATCAACTGTTTTTTCTGCAACATAGGAAGTACCGTCTTTTACTTTTTTTAGAGCTTTTTCAGTACTTTCTTTTATTTCTACCCTATGTTGATATGCTTTATAAGCAGAGAATAGAGCAACACTGAATAAAGCTACTGCTGCAACTGTAATTCCAATAATTGGCATAAAAGGAGCTAAGTATTGTATTGCAGCGGTAACATAAGGATTAATTATAGAGCTAATTGCAGAACTGATTATTACAATTGGAAGACAAGAAAAATATAAACCCACTATTTTCCTATCTTGTGATCTAATTTTTTTTATTAAATCTTCATAATCATTGAGCTTAGTAGTGGAAGAATTTGAATTTGATTGTTGATTTTGTAACATTTTTAACCCTCAATATTAAAACTAACATATTAGATTGTAAATGCTCGGTTCTTAAATTAGTATTAATTTATTTGTTGATATTTGTTTGGTTCTAAATAATTTTGCTTGATACATTTTTTGACGATATAGAAAATTTATAAAACATGAAAAAAAAAGTTCTTATTTTCTTAATAATCTCAGTAGTGGTTGCTTTGTTTGTTTATGATCATAATAGTTTTTTTCATGAAGATGTTATGCACATTGAAAGTGGTGAGTTTAAAAAAAAACCAGAAATCCCTATAGAATCAACTATATTACATAGAGAAAAGGAGGTGTATGAATATATATTTGGTAACTAAAAGATAATTTATATTTACATTTTTTTGTTGAATAAGTAACATAAACTATTAACCACAAAAAAATAATTATGTTTAACGGACACAATCCTTGGGATCTTGGTAAAAAGCCAAAAGATGATAGGCCTACTGGGGATGAGGATATTTTTAATAAAATTATATATGATTTAAAATGTTTCTTTTCTTTTATAACAAGAAATAACAAAAAAAAACCTTACTTTATTGCTTTGATTGTTTTTTTTATATTTTATCTCTGTACAGGTTTTTATATTGTACATCCAGGTGAAGAAGGTATAGAGCTTACCTTTGGTAAGTACTCCAATACAGAAATGTCTGGTTTACGTTATCATTTTCCCTATCCTGTGGGCAAAGTTTTCAAAGTTAATGTTAAGGAAATAAATCGTGAAGAAATTGGAGTAAGTGGAAGAGATGCGGATCGTGGTGAAGGTGTAATGCTTACCGGGGACGAAAATATAGTAAATGTCAATTTTGAGGTTCAATGGCTTGTTAAAGATTCAAAAGATTACTTATTTAAAGTATATGATTATAAGCGTGGTTTTAGCGTTAAAAATGCTGCTGAAAGTGCTATGCGGGAGATAATTGGTAAAAATACTATTTCTTTTGCATTAGAGGGGCAAGGTAGGTCGGAAATTTCTAGAGATGCAAGAAATTTACTACAACAGATTCTTGATAAGTATCAGATGGGGATAGAAATTTTATCTGTTCAAATGAAAAAAATTGATCCTCCAGAAAAGGTCATTAGTTCATTCAGAGATGTTCAAAGTGCTCGTGCAGATAAGGAACGCACTATAAATGAAGCGTACTCATACAGTAATGACATTATACCTCGAGCAAAGGGTGAAGCGATTAAAATAAAATTGGATGCAGAAGCGTATGAAAATGAAGTAAAAAATGAAGCACAAGGTAATGCAAACAGATTTCTTTCTCTTTATAATGAGTATAAGCAGAATCCTTCCCTTGTGAAAAATAGAATCTACCTTGAAACTATGGAAAACATTTTTAGCAAGGTGGATAAAGTTGTAGTGACTGATGATTTGAAAGGTATGTTTTCTTACTTACCTCTTACAAGCTTGGGGAAATAGTTATGAGCCGTAATATTAAATTTGTTTTTTTTGGTGTTGCTTTATTCATTCTATTATTTAACTCAATATTTGTTGTATATGAAACAAATCAGGCAATAGTTATTCAGTTGGGAAAGGTTGTAAGGGATATTAGAGATAGTGGATTATACTTCAAACTACCATTTATAAATAGTGTAGAGTTTCTCGATAAAAGAGTGTTGGATCTAAGTCCTGATAATACTCCGAGGGAAGTTATTACTGCAGATCAAAAACGTATTATTGTAGATGCTTATGCGAAGTATAAAATAACAAAGCCTATAATTTTTTATCAAGCTGTGAGAAATCAACCAGGATTAACCAGAAGGTTATATCCAATTATAGAAGCACATATAAGGGAAAACATAGGTAGGTTTTCATTGATCAGCTTACTTAATGAGAAGAGATCAGAAGTTATGCAGTTAATTCAGCGTGGAGTTTTCTCTGAAGCTGAAAAGTTTGGTATAGAGATAATAGATGTGAGAATTAAGAGAGCTGATTTGCCAGAGGAAAATAGTTCTGCAATATTTCGTCGTATGCAAACTGAAAGGGAAAAAGAAGCAAAAGAAATTAGAGCGGAAGGAGAACAAGCTGGGCAGGAGGTTAGGTCAAAAGCTGATAAATTAAAAAGGGAAATTATTTCTAGTGCAGCGAAAGAGTCACATGAGATAAGGGGTCGTGGTTATGCTGAAGCTACTAGAATTTATAGTGAAGCATTTAAAATGGATGAAGAATTCTTTTATTTCTATCGTTCTATGAACGCTTATATTAACTCATTCCCAGGAGGTAATACTAAATTTGTACTTTCTCCTAATAATAGTTTTTTGGATATTTTAAATAAAGGATGGAAATAAGTTATGAAAAATAAATTTTTATCTATATTAATATGTTTTTTTATTTCATTTTCTGCTTATAGTAACACTACTAGTTTGCAGGATTATGAAAAAGGTTTTGCCGATTTAGTAGAAAAACTTATTCCAGCAGTTGTCAATATTTCTAGTGAACAAATAGTAAAACAAGAAAGTAACAGCAAAACTATAGTTCCCTCTATTCCTAAAGATGATTTTTTTGATGAATTTAGAAGATTTTTTGATCAATTGGATCAATTCTTTATGAATCAAGCTCCCTACGCTAATAAGGAGGTAATTTCTCTTGGCTCTGGTTTTATTATAGATAAAGAAGGTATTATAGTTACTAATCACCACGTCATAAAAAATGCAAAAGAGATAACAGTTACTACGAATGATGGCTCTTATTTCAAGGCAGAAGTTCTAGGATATGATTCACAAACTGACCTTGCTGTACTTAAGATAAATTCTGATAAACTACTTTCTTATGTTGATTTTGGGGATTCTGATAAAGCAAGAGTTGGTGACTCAGTTATAGCGATAGGCAACCCTTTTGGTTTAGGTAGTTCTGTAAGTAAAGGTATTGTTTCTGCAAGGTCTAGAGATATAAGCATTGGTAGTATGACTGAGTTTATTCAGACTGATGCTGCTATAAATAGAGGAAATTCTGGTGGGCCATTGTTTAATTTTAGTGGAGAAGTTATAGGTATTAACACTGCTATTTATTCTCCATCTGAATCTGGCGGTAATGTTGGTATAGGTTTTTCAATACCTTCTAAGGTAGCTGCTTCGATAATTAATACATTGAAAAGTGGTAAACAAGTAGAGCATGGATGGCTCGGTGTACAAGTACAGCCTATAACAAAAGAATTTGCTGAATCTTTGGGTTTTAAAGATACTAAAGGTGCACTAGTTTCAAGTATAGTAAAAGATAGTCCGGCAGAAAAAGGTGGGATTAAAGTAGGTGATGTACTGCTAGAGTTTGATAATAAAAAAATTGATAAAATGACACAGTTACCTCAAATTGTTTCAAGAACTGAGCCTAACACAAAGGTGCAAATTAAATTACTTAGGAAAGGTAAAGAAGTAAATATTAAAGTTAAAGTAGGAAAGCTTGCAAATGACAGCCAAAATGATGATGGCAATCAAGAAGTTAGTAAATCAAAATCTGATTATGTTACTGGGTTAACTGTTTCAGATTTACCAAATGATTTAAAGGAAAGTAAAAGCGATATACCTAAAAAAGGTGTTGTAGTAACTAGTGTTGATGGAAGAAGTAACGCTGCATTGCGTGGTATAAGAAAAGGAGACATCATTATTCAAATAAATGGAACCGATATAGAAAATAGTAAAGATTTTCAAAAAGCAGTTAACTCAGTAGTAGAGAAAAACGTTAGTGATTCAATAACATTACTTATATATCGTAATGGAAATCAATTTTTTGCTTCAATAAAGTTAAACAAATAATATTTTTTATGTGGTTTAATTCACAGCATTGAAGGTGAAATAGAACATTTTTTTTGCGCTTTTATTAAATTTTCTACTGCAGGGTTTGTAAAATGAGAAATTATTTTTCTATTATGAAATAGTAGAGTTGACTTTTTTCTCTGTATGTAGTTAATATATGCTTACTATAAATTAAATTGACTCTTTCGTCTAGTGGTTAGGACACCACCCTTTCACGGTGGTAACACGGGTTCAAATCCCGTAAGAGTCACAGTTTTATTCTATAATCTTATGTAGCAGAGAAGCATGATTTTTGCTGCTTTTTTAATACTACTTAAAACTCACTCCTTAAAAAATCTCACTGTAAATAAACAATCTATTTAATATAACATTCAATTTTATTGACAAATATTGTTAATTTAGTAATAACATAGTATGTTAATAGTGAGTTTATAAAAATGTCAGATATAAAAGATCACAAGAATAATAAGAACATAAGTAGACTTAATAAAGATGAAAAAAACCATATTTCATCACGGAGAATAGGATATAATGATTCTGATGATGAATCAGATGATAACAACTTAGAAGAAAATCAGCACAGACCAAAAATGCAGGATAATGGTGCTCCACCACCAAAGGGTTGTTTACCATCGTGCAATAATAATTCAGATTTACAAAAGGCAGGTGGTAAAAAAAGTAA
Organism: Wolbachia endosymbiont of Chironomus riparius; assembly: GCF_918315375.1. Taxonomy (NCBI): domain Bacteria; kingdom Pseudomonadati; phylum Pseudomonadota; class Alphaproteobacteria; order Rickettsiales; family Anaplasmataceae; genus Wolbachia; species Wolbachia endosymbiont of Chironomus riparius. The sequence continues at coordinate 133,965 of NZ_OU906733.1, read as the reverse complement.
TACAAATGATGATATGGAAAAGAAAACAAAAGGGGGAGAAAGTGATTCTTTAAATGAAAGCACTACCTCACCGGTTTTGTCTAACGATAATAAAATAAATAAAAATGCAGGTGATCAAAACAATTCCTCAGGTTTTAATACAAAAACTTCACTGTCTAATGGGGTTACAAGTAATGATAATAATGATGATAACAATATTGGTAAAAAAGACTCAAGTGGTAAATCAGATTCGGTTTTACTCAAGTACTCAACAATCGCTGTATTATTAACAGCTTCTAGTTTTGTTTCTGGTGTATTTGCCTTATTAACCTACGGTGTTTTCTCTGGAGTTGTTACTATATCCCTTTCTTTTGCGTTGACTATTTTAGCTGTTTCGGGAGCTGTTTCATTATTGGTAGTAGGTGGATTAGTTGCACTTACTATTCATGAAATTCGTGATAAAGAAAATTCATTCCATGAGACTTATCAAGAAAACGCTTTAGGGCAACAGCAACTGGAAGAACCTTCTGAAGAGTTTATTCATGATAATTTTACGACCGCTGAAGATAAGTTAACACAAGTTCCATCAAATGATAAGATTAGTAAAAATAAATCAACACAAACTTCATTATCAAGTACAAGTGAGGATGCTAAAAACTGTAATGGTAATATCTCCATGCCGGTAGGTGTATCGGGTACAAATTCATCATCTGCAATTTATAGAGGAAATCTACCACCACCTTCAACTACTGGTACAGGTGCTCCACCACCACCACCACCACCTCCACCCCAACCAAATTGGAAACCACTTGTTTCATCTAAAAAAGTTGAAGATCCAAAGAATATACCTAAAAATGAAAGTGGATCACCTGAGAAGAGAGAGAAATTACTTAATGAGATAAAGGAAGGCGTTAAGCTAAGAAAAGTCAATAAAACAGAAACTCCTAATTCTAAAAAAGAAGAAGCTGAGTCTAATTCAACAAGTGGCGGTAAGGGTGGGGGTAATGCTAACACAGGCATTGATTTTAATGAAATGACAGAAAAAAGAAAAAGTTTAAAAAACGTGAGTACATCTTCTCCAGGTAATAGAGATCGATCTGCATCACCGCCATCTGCGACACAAGATAGTCCTACTATACCAAATATGCCACTAACAACAATGAAGAATAGCCCTTTACTAAACAATAATATATCTAGTACTTGTGTTACTCAAGATACATGGGAAACTGATCGAGTAGAAGATTGTGATCAGTCAAATAGCTATGCTCCTGTTACTAATTCTGCTGATAATAATACTAAACGTAATTCTAATGTAAAACCTTCTATACCTCTTAAGCCTGAGAGTTTTAAAAAAAACAATCAAAATGGTAATGCAACAACATTAGGTAATTTTGGTGCTGCATCGAGTAATAATAAAGGTGGTGCGGTAATTGCTGATGATGATGATTTGGAGAAAAACACTTCTTCGAAATCTGTTAAAGAACTTAGAGAAAGGTTTGAGACAAAACAAGCTGTTTCAGCGGAATGTTTAAATAAGCAAAGGCAACCCGGAAACAGATAAAATTTGTGTGCAAAATAGTACATGATACTTTTACAGCAAGGTAGTAGAAAGATAGTGCAATCT
>NZ_OU906733.1:98731-131862 GCF_918315375.1 Wolbachia endosymbiont of Chironomus riparius | reverse complement strand
TTTTGCACTTTTTTGTAAAATATTTGTGTATCGCTTATAACTTCTTTATAAGGGTTATGATTAATTTGTTCTTTTTTCTTGCCTATAATTCTAGAAAAAGGGTTCCATTTTTGTGCCATAAATTACTCCATAATTAAATTAATTATTTTATTATATAGGTTAATATATTAATAACTAGTTAATCAGTACAATGAAACTTATGTAGTTATGAGAATAGTTAAAATTTTTCATTAAAAATGGTTTCTAACTAAAAAATTTGCTATGAATTAATAAGAAAAGATTTCTTTATTAAATCGGGAATATGCTTTCTCCGAAAATTTTAGAATACCCGTAACCTTGAAATGCAAGAGTACACATAAAATGATGAGCTCGAAACAGTATCATTCTTTAGTGCTATTCAAGTAGTGTATAATTGCAAGAAGTAAACAAATTTTTACTATTCCTGGTATAACGAAAGGTAGTACTCCTACTAGGAATGCTTTCTTCAATCCCACATAAATAGATAACCAACTAACGCCACAGATAAATATAGTAAATGTACCAACTAAGCAACTTAAAGCATTAAACATAAATGATAGATATTTAGGTTTTAACAATACCTTTAAGTTACTCATTGCTAAAGCTGCAACTAAAAACCCGATTAAATAACCACCTGTTGGTCCAAGGAGAATGTGATAACCACCAGAAAAGTTTGCAAAAACAGGTAATCCAATAGCACCAAGGAATATATATGTGAGCACAGAATAGAGAGCTACTTTACGATCACATTTTAATCCTATAATCAATATAATTAAAGTCTGTAATGTAACAGGTACTGGTTGTAATGGTATGCTTATTTGTGCCATTGAAAATAAAAGTAATACACACAATAATACTTCTATAAGCGTATTTACTGTTAGTGTATTCTGTAATTTTGCGTACATAATTATCCTCTCGTGAGTATATTGTCCGTATTATACATAAAAGATCTGCAATTTAAATTTTTATGTTACAATAAGTTGTTTATTAGTATTTGTTCAAGATGATTAGTGAAGAGTATTTATTAACATTGATGAAAATAAGGCACAGTGGACGTGAATATGATTCCACAAAAATACTATCCCAGAAGCAAATAGACTCTTTAATAGAGGCTGTTAGGCTAACGCCGTCGTGCTTTGGAGAAGAGCCTTGGAGATATGTTATATGTAATAAGCAGAATAATAATTATTCATGGGAAAATTTATTTGATTGCCTTGACTTATCTAATCAAAAGTGGGCAAAAAATGCACAGGTGTTAATTATATCTTTGAGTGCTAAAAATTTTCGTAGAATTGATAAGGGAGAAAATTTTTGGTCTGCTCATGATACTGGTGCAGCAAATTATGCATTAATGTTACAAGCTGCAGCTATAGGTTTAATGGCTCATCAAATGGGCGGATTTGATAGCGATAGAGTAGTAGAAAAATTTAATATACCTAATGACCTTAACATCATGTCGATTATAGCAGTTGGCTATGAAAAAGAGGGGAATCAAATAGGTAAAAAGAAAAGAAGGCCGATAGAAGAAATATTTTTTTATAATGAGCTACCAGGGAAAAATTTATTTTAGCTTATGATTTTTTATGAAGATAAAAAATAGTATTATTTTATAGGTGATCTCTTTTATTTTCGGTTGCTTGTAGTTCTTTTTATTAAATTCCTTATTTTTTATATCCTAATATTGTATTCTATTTAGCTTCTAGATAACTTTTTTACTTTATTAATGTATGTTAACTTTATACACGCTGAAAAACCGTGGAATTTGATATTATTTTATACTATATACTCATTACTTAATCTGTATCAGGCTAAAATCTGCTACAGAATGAAAAATGGAAACCGTGTTGTCCAATAAGGATAATCTATTTCTCCTTAATACGTGAGAATCGCAGTTAATTTTTACACTATTCATAAATTGATTGACAAGTGGAACGAAGCCTAAAAGTTCATTTAGTGCTAAGTTAAAATGATTATTTTTTATTGCTTGTTTTATACTCTCAGAAGAATTTGTAAGATAATTTGATAGATTAACTTCCTCATTCTCAGTAAGAAGCCTTTTACTATAAGGTATACGAATAATTTTATCGTTTTTTTCTGCCTTTTTAACTATATTGCTGATTCTTTTATATATTTCAATAACTTGTTTGCCTTCTTCTCCATTTAAATATTGATTCAATATAACTATTTGTTTTTCTGCTGTTAATAAATCATCAATGTTATTTTTACATAGTATCGAATTTATCACATCTGGCTTTATGTTTTTATTTTTTAAAATAACCTTAAATCTTTCTAAGCAAAATTTAAATATTAACTCTGATATTTTTTTTCTGTTTAATTTATTTAATTTATTAATAGAGATAGAATCTTTATTAGATGTAAATCTTGAATATAAAGATATAGACTTGTCTATTAATAATTTTATTGGAATATGAATATCGTTTTCAATTATTACTCTAATTATACCTATAGATATTCTCCTGAGTCCAAAATGATCATATGAGCCAGAAATTTTCTCCCCTGCTCCAATTAACCCAACTAAACTGTCTATCTTATCAGCAATAGATACAGTCACAGTTGAAGGAGAAGTTGGGCATTCTAACTTTGCTCCAACCGGCTTATAATGATCAATTATAGATTCTACTACTTCTTTATCCTCTTGAAAATAATTAGCATAATATCCACCCATTATTCCTTGCAATTCAGGAAACTCTCTTACAATTGATGTTGCTAAATCAGCTTTAGCCAAATGTGCAGTTCGTTCTACCTTAATTAATGAAGCGTGAGGAATCCATATCGCTATATACTTTGATAAAGCTTTAATACGCTTTACTTTCTCTCCAATACTCCCAAGAGAAGCATGAAACAATATTGAATCTAATTTATTAACATAGTAATCTAAATTATGCTTTTTATCTTGGGATATTAAAAATTTAGCATCGGCGAGACGTGCCTCAAGTATTTTTTCATATCCTGCAATAACATTATCATTACTAACACTGACAACGGTGACAAAATATAGAACTTTTTGCCCATTACTCAAAGCAAGATACTTCTGTTGTGTATGTATTATACTAAGTATTACTTCCTTTGGTAGCCCAGAAGATTTTTCCTGATTTACTTTACCAAATAATACAACCGGCCATTCTATTAATCCGGTTAATTCATTCAATAAATAATCATTCTCTTCAAGCTGTAAACCATTGTTTGCTGTAAATTCATGAATCTGATCTAGTATAAACGATTTTCTTTTATTTTGCTCAAGAATTACATTGTTTTCTTTCAACAATTCAAAGTATTGTTGTGGCGTTTTTATAGTTAAAATTTTTTCCTTTGAGAAAATGCGATGGCCACAAGTTACATTAGATGCTGTTATTCCAGCAAAAGACAAAGGAATTATCTCGCCATTCAAAATGCATAAAATACTTTTTATAGGCCTGATCCACCTTTCTTTTGTTATTCCCCACCTCATACTCTTAGGCCAAGAGAAATTTTTCAACATTTCTTCTAGTTGATTTTTTAGAAATTCTTTTATATTAAAAGAGCTATTATCTTTTTTAATGAAGTAGAAATCTTCATTATTTACTTTACGAATAAACAAAGACTCTTCACTTTTTTGGTTTTTTTTTAAAAACCCATCTAAAGCACTACGCGCTGTATTAACATTTGGACCTTTAATTTCACTTTTAGAGTCATTTGTTTCTGAACAACTTATATTATCTACAAAGAAAGCAATACGGCGTGCTGTTATAAAAACTTCTATGGATACAAATTTTATACTATTTTTACTGAAAATATTGGTAACATAATTTTTGACCTGTTCTAAGGCTAGGGTATGCATTCTTGGTGGTATTTCTTCTGAAAGGCACTCAAACAACAATTGAGATGGCATATGCTATTTACCTATATATAATTTACAACATTTTTTTGTTAATTCTCTAACTCTGCCTATATATGCTGTACGTTCATTTATACCAAGAGCTCCCCTTGAATCAAGTAAATTAAGCAGATGGCTAGTTTTAATACATTGATCATAAGCTGCTAACGACATCTCTTTTTCAATAAGAAATTTGCATAATTTTTCCGTATCTTCAAATTGTTGTTGTACAACTTTTGTTTCATAATATTCTAATGCTAAGCAAGAAAATTCATACTCCCTCTGTTTAAAAATATCTCCGTAAGTTATGCCATAATCATTCCAAATTATATCATAAACATTGCTTACATTCTGTATACACATTGCTAAACGTTCTAATCCATATGCAATTTCTCCAGGAATTTGATTACAATCAATCCCTCCAACTTGTTGGATATAAGTAAATTGAGTTACTTCCATTCCGTTGCATGCCACTTCCCATCCTAGCCCTGACGCACCAACACTTGGATTTTCCCAGTCGTCTTCTATAAATTTTATATCATAATCTTCAATTGATATTCCAAGAATTTTTAAACTAGTAAGGTAAAGTTCTTGCAAATTATCAACAGAAGGCTTTATCACTACTTGATATTGATGGTGTTGATATAGTCGATTAGGACTGTCTCCATGACGTCCATCAGCAGGTCTAATAACTGGCTGTAAATATGCAATCTTACATGGATCCTTGCTAATTGCTGACATAATTGTTGCGGGGTGAAGTGTTCCAGCACCAACTTCAGATGTATATGGATAAAGTATAGAGCATCCTTGTTTGGACCAAAAATTTTGTAATTCTTTTACTATATCTTGAAAATTCACAAAAATTGTATACTTTTTATAATAAAATATATAAACACTTATTTATAATTCAATGTTTATTTTTTAAAAACACTATATAAGTAACCCTTCAAAGCTATAAAATCTGCCTGTAGCTGATGAGTGATAGTAGTGTTAAAAGCTATTGCACTAGACATAGTTAAATCACACAATATAAATGCTATCAAATACATTAGTACTGCTGCATAAAATGCATACAAAATTCCTTCAAAGCTAATAGATATTGCATTGTTATAACCTACTTGTATTGAATTTATCGGCCAGGGTTTAATTACTTCTGCAATATTGAAAAATACATACGGTATCATAAGAAAAAATAAAAAATGCATAAAATCATTGAACCAAAATGGACATTGAAGCATCTGCTTACATAAATCCCCATAGAGTTTACTTATACTGTAATAGATTGAAATTATTGCTGGCATTGAGCATCCAACTGTTAAAACTTGACCTGTCGCAATTTGTACAACTATATTTTCACCACTGTTTGCTCCGGGATCTTTAGCATGAAAAGCGAATATTCCTATGACTTGAACAACCAACATAACAGCCGCTACTTTCATGAAAACAGTAGCCACAATAATCCCTGAGGTTGGTAACATGTACAATAAATGCTTACCTCCATAAATAAGCATTAATATAATATCAATAATAAATAATGCTAAAAATGAAGACCAATTGCTTTGCCAAGCTGGTAGGTAGCCTACTCCTAAAAATGAACTAATTACTTTACCAGGAAAAATTTTACCTAGCATCAGCCCAAAAAAAACTAACAGCCTTCCCATATAATCTCCTAATTAATCTCTTACAATGTTTTCTATTTACGCAATTATACTGAATGAAGTTAACTTATCAACATAATTACGTTTTTAGTATTTAAAGTACCATAGCGATCAATGGATTTACATGTTTCAAGGTAATTATGTATAGTAAATCTGGTTTTACTATACAATCTTAAACTATGTAATAATGTGTTTTACTTCTACGTTTGTTTGTAAAAAAATAGGTAATAAACACTTCTTTACACAGAATTTTCTGTTTTTTTATTAATTCAGAATTTGATCTTTATTCTCTACTAGCTGTATATGAGGTGAATACCATACAGATAAGAAAAGAATTTATTGGTATTACAATCAACTTTAACTTGAATTTCCAAAAACACTTCTAACATATTATAAAAATTCGCATAATTTATAATTAGTGAAAATATTTACTTTTTCCGCTTTTTGTTTTGCATAAAAAATTGAAATTTTAGTGTACCCTTTATATCACTATATTCACTATTTTGTTTTGCACTGCGTGTATAGAGCGAATTTTATCTTTATCAATTTTTTCTGAAACTATATCTACTGCAATTTTCTTCATCTCCTCTATAGGTAAATTGATTTCTACGTTGATTGTAGAACGTAATTTTCCATTGATTTGTACAGCAACTGTTACTGTTTGATCAATTATTAATAACTCATCAGCTTGTGGCCAAGGCTGTAAATGTAGCGCACCTTTTCCTCCTATTTGTTTCCACATCTCTTCAGCTAAATGTGGAATAAATGGTTCTATCACCCTAATTAATACACATATGACTTCATCAATTAAGGATTTGTCTCTTTTTACATCCATTTCAGTGATTAAGTTTGTCATTTCACGAAATTTTGCTACTGAGCAGTTTAATCGACAGTGTTCTAAATCATCAGTTAATCCGTATAAAAGTTTATGAATTTTTTTTCTGTACTCTAAAAGATTACCAGTAACTTTACTATTGTCATAATTAACATTTATAGGTTTAAGTTGAATTATCATACGCCATAACTTATTGATATAGCGTGAGCAACCTTCTATGCCACTATTTGACCATTCCATATCTTTTTCCGGAGGAGTGTCAGATAATACAAATAGACGTGCAGTATCTGCCCCATATTCTTCTATGATAAAATCTGGGTCAACTACATTTTTTTTTGACTTACTCATTTTTTCCACTCGTCCTGTTTGCACTTTTATACCTTGTGCCACCAATTCTTTGGCCTCTTGAGGAAACAACCACTTGCCGTTCTCATCTTTATAAGTTACGTGGCACACCATACCCTGAGTAATTAGCGTGGAGAAAGGCTCTTTTATATTGAAATAACCACATTTAGTTAAGGCTCTACAAAAAAATCTTGCATAAAGATAATGTAAGATTGCATGCTCTATTCCACCAATGTAATAATCCGCTGGTAATAGATAATCGCAAGCAGATTTATCTATCCCTTTCTTTAAACCACAATATGCAGCAAAGTACCAAGATGATTCAAAAAAAGTATCAAATGTATCTGTTTCGCGCTTTGCTTGTAGACCACAATTTGGACAATCAACAAGTTTCCATGTAGGATGATTTTGCAAAGGATTACCACCCATTGTGAAATCGACATCAGAAGGTAAAATTACGGGAAGGTCATATTCAGGTACAGGAACAATTCCACAGTCTTTGCAATATATGATAGGTATAGGGCAACCCCAGTAGCGCTGTCTTGAAATTCCCCAGTCATGTAGACGATAATTTACCGTTCTTTTACCAATACCTTTTTCTTCAAGTTTTTGTATTATTGTTTCCTTAGCTGCATCAACGGTTAATCCATTAAGAAATTCAGAATCGAACATTACCCCATTCCCGGTATATGCTTCTTTTAAAGTTCCTACTCTTTGTTCACCATTCGAAGAAATTATTGGAATAATTGGTAAATTATATTTTTGTGCAAATTCAAAATCACGTTGATCATGTGCAGGACAACCAAAAATTGCGCCTTTTCCATATTCCATCAAGACAAAATTTGCTACATAGATAGGTAGTTCCTTATTAAGAAATGGATGCTTTACACGAAGTCCAGTGTCAGTACCTATTTTTTCTACTTTTCCTATTGCTTCTGATGACACTTTAAGTTTGTTATACTCTTTTATGAATTTATCAACTTCTTTATTTTGAGCATATTGCAATATTTTATGCTCTGGTGCGATAGCACAGAAAGAAGCACCAAACAAAGTATGAGGAGAAGTTGTAAATATCTCTAAACTTTCATCAAGTCCAATAATGTCAAAATTAACGACAAGACCTTCAGAACGTCCTATCCAATTTGCTTGCATTAATTTGACTTTTTCTGGCCAATTCAGAGTTTTTAGACACTTAAGTAAGTCATCTGCAAAATCTGTAATTTTTAAGAACCATTGTGATAGTTTACGCTTTTCAACTACTGCACCTGACCTCCATCCCTTTCCATCAATCACTTGTTCATTTGCAAGCACTGTTTGATCTACAGGATCCCAATTAACCCACGACTCTTTTCGGTAAGCAAGCCCATGTTTCAAAAAATCCAGAAAGAATTTCTGCTCATGTTTATAATATTCGATGTCACAGGTGGACATTTCATAATCCCAATTATAAGAAAATCCTATAGATTTGAGTTGCTTACGCATGTGATCTATATTTCTTTTTGTCCACGTAGATGGACATATATTATTATCTCTTGCTGCGTTCTCAGCAGGCAGTCCAAATGCATCCCAACCTATTGGATGGAATACATTAAAACCGCATGCTCTTTTATAACGTGCAATTACATCACCTATTGCATAGTTTCGTAAATGTCCCATGTGTATGTTACCAGATGGGTATGGAAACATATCTAGAACATAACATTTCTTTTTATTGCTATCTTTACTAATAGAAAAGTTCCACTTGTCCTGATAAAATTTTTCAACGCTTTTAAAATCATATTTCATATATCGGTAATTTGAGAGTGAGTTAAAGTATTCTGAGTTTAATTCATATGTAAAGTTGGGTCAACCGCTTGACCATTATATCGTATAGTAAAACATATCTGAGGCTTCTTGTCTTGCGTGCTTGATTTGCCTGCGAGTCCAATTACTTGCCCTTGCCTTACTTTATCACCAATTTCAACTTGTATAGTTTTTAAATAAGAATACACAGTGACATAGTTATTCTTGTGCTCTATTATAATTAGATTACCATACCATCTAAGCCCCTTACCTACATATATCACCTTACCAGAAGCGGAAGCTATCACATCACTTCCATTATCAGAAGAAATTTTAATACCATTTTTACACATTTCGTCTGAAATGTCAGATTTAAATTTCGCTGTAATTTTACCTTTAATTGGCATTAAAAATTTATGACTTGCTGATTCTGTTTTTGGAGTATTTTTGTATATCTTTACAGTAATTTTTTTACTCTTTTCTTTTACTCCATCTTTAATCAAATGATACTCTCGAGTATTCTCAAGATCTCTATTACCATAAAAATCTTCACCTCTAAACAAAACAGCTGAAGGTTTTTGTAATCCACAACTTACCAACACTGACAATAATATAAAAAGCAATGTTAAGTACCACATAATTTATCTTAAGCAATCTTGGTATTATACTTTTTAGAACCACAAAAAAAAGCGTATTTATTATTTTCAATTATTAGGTGCTAAGGGTTGTTCTAAATTATGCTCGATTTTAACATTCTCTAGCTTGTTGCAAATACTGAACACGATAGCATTAATACCTGATAAGGCTGCAATAATACCTATAATTGTACTTCTTTCTACTATAGCAATAATTGCTACTACAACACAGACAGCTGTTAATATAATGAAAGTGTATTTTAACGCATCTTGCACTTTTTTAGAATTTATACGATCCAAATTATTTTTTAATGTTTGCCTAATTTCTTCATCTTGAATTGTGATTATTTCATGATTAAGTTCTTTAAACTTTTTTTGATCTTTATTTTTTAACCACAATAAATCTTCGTTAATATTTTTATTATCATCTGACAAATAATCAGACAAATTACTCTGTCTCTTATTTGGTCTTTTCACATATTCAATGTGAGGATTTTCACTTGTACAATATGTTTCAATAACGCCACAGAGAGATAATAACGCATATAGTATGATTTTATGCTGCTTTTTACGACTAGTAACTAAATTCCTTGTGTGCTCTAAAAGTACCTTTTTTATTTCTATTTCAGGATTTTGATTATTGAAAATAAAAATATTTTCGATTTTTTCTATAAAATTATTATCATCTAGTATGCTGTGCTTTTCCATATGCATTAGGTTCATCATATCCTTTATAAGTGAAAACTTATCTACATTATGTAACTTACTGCTATTGATTAATTTTCCAAATTCTGTACAAATTTTTAATGGATTGGTATAAATTGTTAACATATCGGCATAAAACATGAAAATATCAAGTTGTTTTATGTCATTGTAATAATATGCATATATTATAATATTTTCAATTCCAGCATACTTCATGTCCTCTTTTATGTGAGAATTCAAAATAATTTGAACTGCTTGTAAAAAGTGTTTGTCGCTAATAAAATAGAAGCGTGTTTGGGTGTTATTAATATCTTTATAATGGCTATAGTGTTTATTTACTAAATGAATTGTATTATTTGCTAGAAGTAATTTATATGGCTTTCCTAACCTGCTTTGATTTATCAATTCTATGAAGTTGTCAGAAATTTTCAATTCATCACTAAAAGGTGAATCTGTTAGTGAATTAGATGTTACAGAATTAGTTCTTTTTTGTAGATAATCATCGTTAGGGTTTAATGCAATATTTAAAATACAACGAACTTTTATGAAATCTTCTGCACTAGAATTCAAAATTATAATAATATCTTGAAGAAAACTTTGGTCATCATAAAAATCAAACTTATTCTCGTTGATACTCAATTTCACTAAACCAATAATTCCACTTTTCTGGTTATCATCAAAATTACTACTTTCTATTAATTTTATAAATTTATCATAGTTCATCATATATTAACCTTATTTAATTTATCATTAAGAGTTAACATATAATATTTTTTCAACTCATAAGAGATATTTTTACTATAAATTCAGTTAAAAGTCTAAATTAATTCAATAAAGAGCTAAATTGATGTATTTTAGACAATAAATATAACATTAAAAAACGAAATAGATTATAAATCCAAATAATAGTATGGCACACAAAAATTATTGAATCTACACTCTTACCTGAGCATATTCAATATTTCTTCATATTATTATAACTAATTTTAAGTTGTTTATGTTTTTTGCTACTATATTTATTTTACTTGTTCCTACAACAGATTTGTTCAAATCACGAAATAGTAGAAAATTTTTAGCAATAAAATGAATAAAAAATAATAGATCTAGTGTTTTTTGCACTAGATCTATTATGGCATATCTAATACTGCGCAAATTTACAGCCTTGTTCTCATAGTACAACCTTTATTATATTCAATTTTTAAATCATCTATTGAAGATAAATTACCACTAAGGTTTGTTTTTTCTAATTCAACATATGTTTTATTTTGCATGCTTGCCAAACAAGTCAGCATTTGTTTAAATTCTTCATTAATTTGCACTTTACTGAGTAAATTACCGTGATTTGTTTGCAAATTGTCTAATTTTGACAGAAATTCTCTCATTTCATGGGAGTCTCGTGTTTTAGGAGAAATAGTATCTAATGTTTCTCTAATGGGATTAAAATGTGAGTCTATTTCTTTTTGATATTTTTGTATATTTTCTTGTAATATATCAATCATGTTCTGACAGTATCGACCTCTATGCTCAAATGTTTCTTTTTCTTTCAAATGTTCATTTTGAGTTTCCTTGCAGTGAAAAATTGATACTTTGTTTTTATTAATATAATTAATCGATTTAGTTAATAATTCGACTAACTTATCTATTTTTTCTAATTCTACTTTATCAAATTGAGTTTTACATTCCTTATAGGATACAATTAGTGGCAATGTTCCCTTTTCGACATTTTGATTATAAAAACCCCTTAACTCACTATCTGAGAGTATTTTTATCGCATCCTCCATTTTGCAATGTAGATTAGGATATTGTTTTTTCGATGCGTTAATTTGATCCCTTAAGAAATCTGTTATTGAGTTTTGCTCTAGTTTTTCTAATGATTCTATATACTCAAAAGTTTTTTCAAAAAGCGCTGCACCAGATAGCCCAAATTTATCAGAGATCTTTCTTTGCTCTTGACGAATTTCTTCTAGCGTCTTTGTTTCATTGTTTATTGAATCTGAGTTGTTTTTTATTTTTTCTCTTAGATTTTTCGCTTTTTCTTCATTTTTTTGCTTATCTTTTTTTGCTTGTGCTATAAATTCTTCAGCTTGTTTCTTAATTGTTAATACTTCATTAGATGCTTCTTTTACATCTATTTTTTTTAAAATTTTAGTAATTTTATTTTTTGCTTCATCTACTTTTTTATTATTTTCCAAGTTGGTTAGTTGTTTTTCTATTGTGTTTTTTCTTGTTTTATCACTTTGAGCAATACAGCGTATGATATTCTTTACAACTTCTCTTATATCCCTGTTGTCGCAATCTAAATTCTTTACAGAGGAGTCGATAAATGATTGCCAAAGTTTTTTATTAACTTGATTCTCAAAGTCGTCTGTATCCTTAAATCCCAAAAGAGTATAAAGATTTTTTGTAAGTGCATACTCTTTTCGTTGCTCCTTTTTATTTACCTCATAAGTTTTATTTCCAAAATTTATAAAGAATTTATCTAGAATGTTAGCCATACCATTACCTCAGTATTAATTATATAATTAAAAACATCTATAAGTATAAAAATACTATTATTACGAAATTCATAATAATAGTTGGTTAATATAAATTGTATGTAAGTATATTACGAATTAATTCTAGTTTCAACAATTATTTTCAATTAAAGAGATTGTTAGGTCACCTTTTATCTCGTTTTAATTGAAAATAATAAACTCTTCAACTTTTAACGAGTTATCAGTAATATTTATATAAACGAACATGTATTATGTCTGATTTGGGAAATACGTTACTATTGCTAGCTTGTTTATTATCTCTGACATATCTATTTTTCCCATCTCGTTTATACAGGACGATAACTTTTTGTACATTTTCGTGTGTATCAATATCGATGGGTATTTTAATTTATTGCCATATTACAAATGATTTTTCACTTGAGAACGTATACTATCACTCACATACAACAAAACCCTTGCTTTATAAAATCTGTGGTGTTTGGGGGAATAAAGAAGGTTCTATGTTGCTTTGGGCTTTAGTACTTACTTTATATTTACTATTAATAGATATTTTCATTAGTAATGAAAATAAGCTAAAGAAAATATCACTTATTACTCAGTCATTAATTTGCTTCTGCTTTTTACTATTCATTTTATTCGAATCTAATCCATTCTCTAAAATGCCAAGCGTAGAAACAGATGGGCTAGGTTTTAATCCAATATTGCAAGATATAGGCCTTGCTATTCATCCACCGATATTATACTTAGGATACCTAGGTTTTAGTGTTACTTTCTCACTTTCAATAGCTGCATTAATTACAAAAATTGAAGGAAATACTTGGGCTAAAATTGTAAGACCATGGGTGCTTATTTCTTGGTCATTACTTACTTTAGGTGTCAGTCTTGGTAGTTGGTGGGCATACCGTGAGCTTGGTTGGGGTGGTTTCTGGTTTTGGGATCCAGTAGAAAATATTTCTTTGATGCCATGGTTGATTGCAGTAGCACTTACACACTTGCTTCTCATAGTGCGAAATTTTAATGCCTTGAGAAATTTTGCCATTTTACTTGCGCTTATAACTTTTATTCTCAGTATAGTAGGAACTTTTATAGTGCGCTCTGGAATACTATCTTCAGTACACACATTTGCAGATGATCCCAAATATGGATTATATATATCGTGTCTACTTATTGTTATTGCAGTCAGTAGCCTAGTGATCTTTATTCTATTTGCAAAAAAAAGTCATATTATACAAAAGCAAACTTTTCCTTTCTTTTCACGTTTTACGATAATACTGATAAACAATTTATTACTTATCACGGCTTTTTTTATTGTTTTTATTGGCACTTTATACCCAATATTTCTTGAATATGTAACCGGAGAATTAATTTCAGTTGGAGCGCCTTATTATAATATATTATTTAATCCTGTTGCATTAGCCATTCTAATACTTACCATAATTGGACAATATTGCCGTTGGCAGGGAAATAGTCTGTTGCCAATCTTTAGTGAATACAGGTTTTCATTCTGCAGTGCTGCAGCTATTTTACCGTTTGTTTTCCACATGGAAATAATGATTATTCTTTCAATCATTATTTCAATCGGATTGCTAGTCTTCATTTTAGAAGCATATAGTAAAAGAATTTGTTTTTTTAAGTCTTCATTTAGTGAATCTATCATGTTAGCTAAGAGAGTTACTAAGTCTTATTATGCAATGATGATTGCTCACGCTGGAGTTGGATTTTTGGTTCTTGGTATAGCGTGCTGTGTTGGATGGAAAGAAGAAAAAGAAGGATATTTAAAAGTAGGTGAAAGTATAACAATTAATAAATTCAAAATTATTTTGCATAATATTGAGTTGGTAAAAGAAAAAAATTTTCATGCAGTAAGGGGTACCATGATTATTAGAAATTTACTAAATAATAAAATGCTAGGTAAAATAACACCTGAATATAGATTCTATCTTGTAGAAGGTCAAAGAAATGTCGAGAGTAGCATTTATCATAATTTATTTTCTGATGTTTATGTAGTAATAGGTGAGATTGATAAAGATAAAAGTAGAATTGCAACTAAAGTATATTATAAACCTGCTATGTCCATAATTTGGTTAGGTTCATTTTTGATTGTCCTTGGTTCTCTTCTTGCTTCCCTTCCTTCTGTAAAAAGAAAAATAGAATGTTAAAAATATATAAAAATTGCTTAAAAAACTCCTTTTGGGTTGACATAGAACTACACTATCATTGATAATGAAGGATCATCAATTTATTATATAAGGTTAAGTATGTTTATTTCCAAAGCATATGCTACAAGTTCAGCTAATAGTGCACAGAGCATAGATTCATCTTTTATCAGTTTTATTCCGTTAATCTTAATATTCCTAGTATTTTACTTTCTTATCATTAGACCGCAGCAAAAAAGGCTAAAGGAACATAAAAAAACTATAGATCTAATAAAAAATGGAGATACCGTAGTTACCTCTGGTGGTATTATAGGCGAAGTTACGAAAGTTGATGAGACAAATGCGCAATTTGTAATTACAATAGCACCAAAAGTTGAAGTAAAAGTACTGAAATCATCTATATCTGAAGTATTGAAGAAAAAAATAGAAACTAAGTCAACTGAAAAAAGTAAGATTGAGAAAGAGAATAAAAAAGATAAGGATAAATTACAAGATGATGAAAGTAAAAACGCTTAATAATTTCATAAAACTGTTTGTGGCTCATTAGTGTGTGGAATATTTGGTGTAGTCACCAATGGTGGTTCAGTAATACAGACTTTACTAACTGGATTACAAAAGCTAGAATATAGAGGTTATGACTCTTCTGGTATAGCAATCATAAATAAGGCAGGGGAAATAGAAGTAAAAAAATCAGAAGGTAGAGTTGAGGAACTGTGTAAAATAATAAATAATTGTAGAATATCTAGCAGTACAATAGGAATAGCTCACACTCGCTGGGCTACACACGGAATTCCAAGTCTAAAAAATGCTCACCCAATTCACACAAATAAAGTTGTTGTTGCTCATAATGGAATAATTGAAAATTACCATTTACTAAAAAAAGATTTAGAAAAAAAGGGAGTATCGTTTTATACCGATACTGATACAGAAATTATACCAAATATGATAACTCTTTACCTTAATGAAGGTCTATCGCCTATCGATTCAATATTCAAATGCTTAAATAACTTATATGGTTCGTTAGCACTAGTTTTATTGTTTGCAGAACACCCAGACACCTTATTTGTTACCAAAAGAGGTCTGCCTTTAGCAATAGGTTATAATTGTAACACGATGTTTGCTGCATCTGACTCAAACACCTTAGGTTCATTTGTAGAGAAAATTTCACACTTAGAAGATGATGATATTGCAGTAGTAAAGTTCAGTGAAGTTCATATATATAACAAGGGCATTCAGGTTGAACGTAATATAGAGAGCTATAATATAAAAAATTTTCTTATTAGTAAAAATGGCTATTCTAGTTTTATGCTTAAAGAAATTTTTGACCAGCCAGTTGTTTTAAAAGAGACAATATCTCAATTTCATAAAAAATACGTAGGAATTATATCTTCAAATAAAGAATTATTTTCTCAGCTTTCTCATATTACTATAGTTGGATGCGGATCATCTTATTTTGCAGGATTAATAGCAAAATACTGGTTAGAGAGCATAGTTCAAGTAAGAGTTTGCTTGGAAATTTCGTCAGAATTTAGGTATAGCAATGTAAAATTAGGAGAAAACAATGTGGGATTGTTTATTTCGCAATCTGGTGAAACTGCAGATACCATAGAAGCATTATATTACACGAAATCACAGAAGCAGGTCGCAATTAGTATCACCAATACATTTAACAGTAGAATAGAAAAAATTTCGGACATTGTAATTCATACTTTTGCCGGCCCAGAGATTGGTGTTGCTTCAACAAAAACATTTTCCTGTCAACTTGCTGCTTTAGCATGTTTTGTAATGGAACTTGCAAAAATCAAAGGCACTCTGAAAAAAGATAATGTCAAGGAACTTAGTACTGCTATAAATTCTATCCCTAATTATGTTGAACATACTCTCTACACTAAAAAAATACAATACGTAGCAAATGATATCTTAAAATATAATAATATTATTTTAATTGGTAGAGGAGTATCATATGGAGTTGCAATGGAAGGGGCTCTAAAAATAAAAGAGCTCTCATATATTAATACAATTGGAATTGCAGCAGGAGAAATGAAGCATGGTTCAATCGCTTTAATAGATTCTACTGTACTTGTTATTGCAATTATTCCTTATGACAACCTATTTTTTAAAACATTATCCAACATACAAGAAATAGTTGCAAGAAAAGGTAAAGTAATTGCTTTCAGTGATGAACAGGGAGTACCATTTCTGACAGAAATTTGTGAAGATATAATACAATTGCCTAAGGTTAATAACTTTATCTCTCCAATCATTTATAGCATTGCTATGCAGATTATTGCTTATTTTACTGCAATAAAAAAAGGATTGAATGTTGATTTTCCAAGAAATTTAGCTAAATCAGTTACTGTTGAATAACATGCATCTATCTTTCTATAAAAGATCTATCTAGTGTTGCAATTATAGGAGTAAACAGAAAAGATAAAAGAGTACGTGACTGAGTTACTATATATACTTCTGCTGGCATGCCAGGATAAAGATAGACATTTTTAAAATTAGCAAGCTCTGATTTTGGTATTACTACACGCAGTGAATAATAGCGACCTAATCTTGGATCATCGAGAGCATCAGGAGATACACGAGTAACTATTCCGTTAATTAAACTTAAACGACGTGCACTATAAGCACTTAAACGTACTTTAACTTTTAATCCTTCTAAACCATCAACAGAAACCATATTACTGCTTTTTTTCTTTGCTGATATTATTTCTTCTATATTTTTAGTTTGAACTTTTGTATCTATTACCAAATCGTCATCAGATGGTACTACACTCATAATTGGAACACCAGACTGTATCACACCACCTTCTGTATGATATCTTATATCTGTAACTATACCATCCTGAGGAGATTTAATAATAGTGCGTTCTAATGAATCTTCAGCAACCATTAACCTCTCTTTCAAATCAGATATAGCTGTATTAGTTTCTTTTAGTTCAGCATTTGCCTTTTCTTGGTAATCATTCCTGATATTAATAATCTCTAATTCATTTTCTCCAATTTTTTGCTGCACTTGAGATATTGCAGAACGATAATGACCAACTCTACCCTCAACTTCAGCAAATTGCTTCTCTAAAGCTAAAATATGTGGCCTACCTATGTGACCACTATCAAGTAGCTGCCTTTTCATTTCTAATTCTTCGGTTATGAGATTATAGTGCTTGTTGGCTGCTTCTAACTGGAAATTTAATCCTTTTAATTCATCATCTAATTGTTTTATACGTTGCTGCAATATACCCGTTTTTCCCAATATGCTTTTTTTTTGCGAATTAAACAGCTTAATCTGATTCTTTATCACTTTATTTATAACTTCATTACTAGAAAGTTTTTTTATTTCATCAGAGAATTCAAGAATATCTAAATCCCCTCTAATTGAGATAAGCCTTGCTTCAGTTGCTAAAAACGATAGAAGTTTTTCCTTTATTATACTCAAATTTGCTTTTTCGCTAACATCACTTAGCAGCACTAAATGATCATCTTTTCTAACTGCTTGACCCTCTGTGACTAAAATTTTATTTATGATCCCTCCTCCTAGATGCTGAACTATTTTTCTATTTGAAGAAACAATAACTTCTCCACTTGCATGCACTGCACCATCAATCGGAGCTACTATAGACCAAATACCTCCTATTCCAAAAAAGACAAGAATTACCATCAATCCGAAAAACATAGGTCCCCAAGTGATTCGAAGAACTTCATTCACATTATTACTTTCACGCTTTAAAATGAAA
The DNA here is from genome assembly GCF_918315375.1 of Wolbachia endosymbiont of Chironomus riparius. Lineage (NCBI taxonomy): Bacteria > Pseudomonadati > Pseudomonadota > Alphaproteobacteria > Rickettsiales > Anaplasmataceae > Wolbachia > Wolbachia endosymbiont of Chironomus riparius. Next base: position 113,619 of record NZ_OU906733.1, on the reverse strand, counting down.
CTTATTATTGAATCAATTAATGCAAATGTTTTATCTAGAAATTTTTTAGATTTCTTTTTTGTTTTTTTTTCTTGCGTATTCATATTATCCTTATAGTTAAAAATATTTGTTAGAGAAAATACAGCTTTTGACTTACTCATTATAGTCTTACCTTAACTCAAATTAGCGTAGAATAACACGCATCAAAAAACAATCTATGACCTAATTGATTTTATCAAAGTTATATAACACTGAAATAAACTATTTGGTAATTATTTTGTAATCACTGGGAACTAAAGAGTAAAGTTTCCATTACAAGATATTTCCCATTCTTTTTTGAATTTTTGCAAATGCTGTTTTTTTGCACATTCAGCCAGCAATTCTTCAATGCTTTTATTATAGCTTTCGTTAGTAATTCTACCTTGGTGATGCATAAATCTTAAATAAATAAGATAAGTATTGATTACATCTGTTTCACAGTAATCTCTAATTTCCTGTGTTTTTCCGTTATCATAAAACCCCATCACTTTTGACCCATCAATGCCAATTTTACCAGGGAGATTGAATGCCGCACAGACTTCATTCATTTTTATTCTTGCAGAAGCACCAAAATCAGAAAGTAATTCAAGTAAATCGCAGTGCCAATCACTACTATACCTTTGATTATAGCTATTCCATTTATCTCCAGCTTTGTGAAAATACTCTGCTGGAATACCATGTACCATAGCTCGGTATTTAAGTACAGGAATATCAAATGTGCGTCCGTTAAACGAAACTAACCTAGGTTTTTTTTCTGCTATGTAATTAAAAAATCCTTTTACCAATTCTTTTTCACTAGAATCTATTGTTCCTCCAGATCTTATTTCTTGTAATGTAAAAACTTCATAACCATTTTTATAGCTTATATTAGAAAGTAAAAAACTGATTACTACAACTTGGTGAAAGGGCTGACGTAAAAATTCGTTTTGGCCATTTGTAATCTCAAGATGATACTTTTTTAACGCATCTCTCTTCTCTTCAATGCTACTTTCATCACTAGTATTCAGTAAATTTCTACAAGAACCTACATCTGGTATAGTTTCAATATCAAAAACCAGTAAAGAACTCAACATATTCTTATATTATAGATGTAGCTACAAGGTTCAAGCTTTTATTTTTACTTGATCAATTAGATGGCTTGTCTCTTGATATGGAGAACTATACACGATAGTGATTTATAGTTTACTAATATATACCTTAATAAAGAAGCTTAGAGCGCTATCACAATCTTGAATGCTTACGCTATGAACAAATTTTAGACAAGGATGAATGATTTTGTTCTTTTATATTGTTTCCAGCTTTGAACTCCTTTTTTAACTAATAGGTATTGACTATTTCTATTGGTTGTTTTGCCAACAATTTCTCTTACTTTTTTTAACATAAAACATTTACTTGCAGTCATTTTTTTATTTATTACCTTCAAGCATATCGAGTAAGTCTTTGACATATAGTGCCAGATTTTCACCACATACTCTATATACCACAACTTGATCAAGAAAAACTTGCTATATTTATAAAATTTTATTGTCTTGAGCTTACTTGTTGTAAAAAATAAATAAATAAACTTTTCAAAACTTTAGAGATTAATAAATTGTATATCAGTTCGAAAAAGTATAGCAGTTTTTTGTGATTACAATATAATTCAGCTCTATATAGAAGCAAAAAAGATGAACTACTTTCAAGAGCTAATTAACTATAGTTTAGCCTTTCTTTTTTTTCCATTTTGCATTACTGAAAACTATTTACTAATTACTGGATTAATTCCATTTTTAAGTGCAATAGCTATTTTTTTGACTAGAAGATCAACACAAATTAGCAATAAAATCACGGTAGCATCTTCAATATTCTTGTTAATATACACTTGCATATGTGCTGTTCATTGGCTTTATGGCATTGATTCCCAATTTATTTTAATAAATTTTGGTAATAATTTACATATTAGCTTAAAGTTAGAACCAATAGGAATAATATTTAGCTTGTTAATCTCATTCCTATGGTTATTAACTAGCATATACGCAATATGTTACATGGAAAATAGCTATTTCAGAGGTAAGTATTCTAGCTTTTTGTGTTTTCTCTCGATATCAATAAGCTCTGCAATGTTCATAGCTTTTTCTGGTGATTTGCTTACTACATTTGTTTTTTATGAACTTCTTACCATCAGTACATATCCCTTAGTGACGTATAACTCAACGAATGAATCAGTGATTGCCGGACGTTATTACCTTGGAGTGTTATTTTTTTCTTCCTTAGTGCTATTTTTTCCTGCAATAGGGCTATTATATAATAAATTTCATACAGTAGACTTTGTTGCTGATGGAATATTTAAACCTGATCACTCATTAACTACTTTCGCATCAGTCTGTTTTGCTATGCTGATTTATGGAATAGGAAAGACTGCATTAATGCCTATGCACTTTTGGTTACCTAAAGCTATGGTTGCACCAACTCCAGTAAGCGCATTATTACATGCTGTAGCTGTTGTAAAATCTGGAGTCTTTATACTTATAAAAGTAATATTGTACATTTTTGGCGTCGATAATTTAAGGTACTTTGTACAACAAAATTGGTTTGCTGGAGGATGGCTTACTTATGTTGCTGGATTCACTATTATCGCTGCTTCATTAGTTGCACTTAAGCAAAAAGAGTTAAAAAAATTGCTTGCTTATTCTACTATTTCACAGCTTTCCTACATAATATTATTTGCTTCTATATTTAGTAAAATTGGCATTGAAGCTGCAATTTTTCAATTGGTCTGCCATGCATTTGCAAAAATCACTCTATTTTTTGTTGCAGGTAGCATAATAATAAAAACAGGAGAAAAATATATAGATAGAATGCACGGCATAGGGCGGAGTATGCCTATTGCTATGACAGCATTTACTGTAGGTGTATTGTCAATGATAGGAGTGCCTCCTGCTCCAACTTTTTGGAGTAAATTACTTATTCTTCAAGCTATTTTTCAATCTGGTGATAAAATGCTTTCTACATTTGTAACTTTAGTACTGATTATTAGTACTCTACTAAACGCATTATATTTTTTACCTATAGTTTATAATGCTTTTTTTTCTAAATGTTCTCAGAATTTTTTCATAAAAAAAACTCCTGTTTTTTTGGTTTTACCGGCAGTTATTACAGCTATTTGTACTTTGATTATCTTTTTTAGCTATTTGTTTATAGCTTGAATTTTGCTAAAGAATAAAACATGATGACATTTAAATAAGAAAGATATAATTACTCTACAAAATAAAATTATTACTACAGTTATTTTCACTCTTATATAGAAGTTGTATGATCTATACAGAATGAAAACTGCTTTTCAATTGTTTCTGTTTTGTATTAATATAGCATTAAAAAAATTAATACTTTTATTCAGGTTTTTATTTAGTAAAATAATGAATATTAGTTTAATTAGTGATTTCTATGCTAAAAACTACATTTTCAAAGAAACACAGTGAACGTACTGGGTTTTCAAAAGAAATTAAGCGCCTAAATAATCATAACATCAGAAGAATTATCTGTATATCAACCAGTCTAACAGCTCTGCTATGTAGAATTTCATTACAATTTTGCTGTGATTTTATTGATAAAAACGAATCTACTATTTTCTCTATATGGAATACTGCTACTGTTATAAAACTTCCCATGCAAATCTTATCAATTTGCAATACTATGTGTGTTCTGCAAAGTTTGATTGAAGAACAAAAAAATCTTGAAGAAGTAGTAAAAATTATTGGTAAATCAGCTTTTTTGGTGAGCGATATTATCTCAATATTAAATAAATTAAAAATCATTCATTTCTTTTTTGAGAATAATGGAATTTCCCATATTAATTTTGCATCAACGTTTTTATTTTTGTTCGTATCAGAGCCTATAAGCTACTACTATTCATATAAAAAATATCAAGAAAGCAAGAATCGTGAAAGTAAAAATACAGATGAGTATATTAAATGTAGAAAATCATTCATTATCAATAATGTAGTTCTTGCACTAGGTTTATTGAACTTTTTATTTAAGAGAATAGACATTTCAACTATCCCTATAGAGTTGGGAAGTGGTATAGTTTATAATTTTAATGTAAGTGTAACAATTAGCATGATCTATACTGCTATATTTGTAATACTTAGTGTTGATAGACTACTTAATCAGACAAATATTAGTGAACCTTCTTCTGATGTACACGACAACAATATAAATGGCATTCAAGCTAATGGAACATACGTGGACGTTACACAATGAATATTTAGTCACCAAAACAAGACTTAAAATTTTTTGCGATCTTACTAATTAGAACTAAATATGCATTTTGTCCGAGTTCTGTATTTGATCCAATAGGGTCAAGCATTTTCATCTTTGTATCTTTGGAAAAATTTTTAGGATTTATACTATCTTCTTGTGAGTGTGAGATGATGCATTTAATGTTTTCTTTTTTCATTATTTTTTTTAATTTCATTAAGCTTTTCATTCCTAGGTATGAATCTTCTTCTATAGAAAGAATAATACTTGGGCTTCTCAAGCCAAAATATTTTTCAAAATATTGATAAGCATCATGCGTGACGATATATTTTTTATTTTTAAAATCATCGAGCTCTTGAGCAATTTTTTTTACTCCTTGATCTATTTCATTTATTGCTTTTATTGCATTATGATTGTATCTGTGGGAGTTTTCATTATCTATTTTTGACAATGTTTCGCTTATAAAAAGTATCATAAGCTTTGCATTTTCAGGACTAAGCCAAATGTGCAAGTCTTTTTCACTGTGAGTATGTGTATTTCTTTTTGAAAACGAGTGTGGACGAGTAGAAAGTAAGGGTATTGTGCTTGATAAATTTACTAATTTTTTATTTTTTTTAGCAAAAGTTTGTATAAATGTTTCCAATTCATCATTCACATAAAATATAATATTACTTGATTCTAACTTAATGATGTCCGATGGTTTTAAGGAATAATCATGAACTGAGTGTGAATTATAGCTTAACAAAGATGCCGGTTCTAAAATTCCGTCTGTTACAGATAAAACAAGGGAATGTATAGGTTTTATTGTAGCCAGAACTTTTAAAGTAGATGAAAAGGCACTATTATAGTATAGTGTCAATAAAGAGAAAAAAATTATTAAATGTTGCATGAGAGCCTCGTAGAAAAATCAAGTGATGATGTTCTAAAAATAGAAAATCTTAATTTAAAATATAATAATAAAAAAATTCTTGATGACATTAATATATCAGTAAAAAGAGGCAACGTCATCACAATACTTGGTCCGAATGGAGGAGGCAAAACTTCATTAGTAAAAGCAATCACTGGCATAAATAAAAATTATACAGGAAACATTATATTTGCTGAAAACATCAAAATTAGTTACATGCCGCAAAATTTTAGTATTAATAATTTAATGCCAATAACAGTTGAATACTTTCTCTTACATAGTTTCTTAAAAAGAATAAAAAAAAATGCACCAATTGTAGAAGAAGTAGTAGAATTAGTGGGTCTAAATAAGCTTTTAAACCACCAAGTGTTTGAAATTTCTGCAGGACAAATGCAGCTTTTATTACTTGCCCGTTGTTTGATTGCGCAACCTGACTTAATTATTCTAGATGAACCAGTGAGTGCAATGGATATAAATGCACGCGTGAAATTCTATGAAATCATTTGTGAAATAAAGAAAAAAAAATCAGTGTCAGTTTTTATGACATCGCATGACCTTAACTCTGTTGTTTCATTTTCAAATTATATTATATGTATAAACAACTGTATTTACTGTCAAGGCAAGCCTGAAGAAATTATAGAAGATAAAGGTATAACCGAAATATTTAGTAGTTACAGAAAAAAATGATTTCAAGTGTTCTGCGTCTTCTACATATAACTACAATTTTGCTACGCTATAACATTTTACCTTACCTGCTTCCGTTATCAAATAAATCAATAAATAAAATAAAAGGGCAAAAATTAAGGTGTGCTCTTGAAAAATTAGGCCCAGTGTTCATTAAATTTGGCCAATCAATAGCATCACGTACTGACATATTAAATGAAGATATAACAAATAATTTATTATTACTCTGTGATAGGCTTCCACATTTTTCGCATAAAATAGCTATTGACACTATAGAAAGTGAATTCAATTGTAAACTTAGTGAAATTTTTTCAAGCTTTAATGAAGTACCAATTGCAGCAGCATCAATTTCTCAAGTACATAAAGCAATTACAAAAGAAGGCAAAGAGGTAGCTGTAAAAATTTTGAGGCCAAATATCGCAAAAAAGTTTTCAAAAGATATAAAAATGCTTTTCTGGCTTGCAGAAATGGCAGAAAAGTTTAGCGAGCAATCAAAAAGATTAAAGCCTATAGAATTAGTTAAAACTTTTGCTGAAATTTGCCAATTAGAACTTGATCTGCGCTTTGAAGCAGCTCACTATTCAGAATTAAGAGAAAATACAAAAAATGATAAAGGTTTTTATGTGCCTAAAGTAGATTGGAATAGAACAACTAAAAAGGTTTTAACTCTTGAATGGATAGAGGCAACACCAATATATGAAATTAAGGCACCGCAAAAACAGATAGCTATTAATCTTATAGAATCGTTTTGCAATCAGGTATATAGAGATTGTTTTTTTCATGCTGATATGCATTCTGGAAATTTAATGATAGATAGCGATAACAACATTATCGCTTTAGATTGTGGAATTATGGGGCGAATAGATCGTGAAACATGTTATTATGTCATAGAAATACTCAGAGGCTTTCTAACGCGAAATTATGATTATGTTGCAAAAATGCACTTCAAAGCAGGTTATGTTTCGTGGCAATATAAAAATTTTGTTACCGCTTGCAGAGCAATAGGCGAACCTATTATTGGTCAACCTGTACAGAGAATTTCTATTGCTAATTTACTTTCTCAACTGTTTAAAATAACCAGTGAATTTAATATGCAAGTTCAGACGCAATTATTATTGCTACAAAAAACTATGGTTTTACTTGAGGGAACATGTCGAAAAATTTATCCAGAAGTTAATATGTGGAAAGTAGTTGAAGCATGGATGAAAAATCAACCGACCAATAAAATAGGATGTAGAGAAAAAATAAAAAGCTCTTACCCTGCACAAACATTACAAGGGCTGTTTGAACTTGTGGGAAAATTAAATGCAATTGCTGACCATAATCTGAAACATATTCAAATCAATAAAAAACCATATGGGAAAATTATACTTTGGTGCATTATTATAGTATTGATTATTAAGCTCTCAGTGTTTTAAAATACAAATTTGAAACTTTATCATCAGAATTATTTAAAAACTTCGTACCATACTTGTTAAAAACTTTGTCATCAGAATTATTTAAAAACTTCGTATCAGACTTGTTAAAAACTCCGTCATCGGACTCGTTAAAAAACTCCGTCATCCCAGTGCTCCGACACTGGGATCCAGAAGTGTAGATTCCAGTGTCACGCACTGGAATGACAAATGTTACGTACTGGAGTAACAAATATTATACATTGGAGTTGCAAGTGTAACGTTGGAGTGACAAAGAATGTATAGTGTTGAAATGACAATGTGATTTTGTTATTTAAAACTCTGTCATCAGAATTATTTAAAAACTTCGTATCAGACTTGTTAAAAATTCCGTCATCGGACTTGTTAAAAAATTCCGTCATCGGACTTGTTAAAAACTTTGTCATCGGACTTGTTAAAAATTCCGTCATCGGACTTGTTAAAAAACTCTGTCATCAGAATTATTTAAAAACTCCGTCATCCCAGTGCTCCGACACTGGGATCCAGAAGTGTAGATTCCAGTGTCACGCACTGGAATGACAAATGTTACGTACTGGAGTAACAAATGTTATACATTGGAGTGACAAATGTTATGCACTGGAATGACAAATGTTACGTACTGGAGTAACAAATGTTATACATTGGAGTGACAAATGTTACGTACTGGAGTAACAAATATTATACATTGGAGTTGCAAGTGTAACGTTGGAGTGACAAAGAATGTATAGTGTTGAAATGACAATGTGATTTTGTTATTTAAAACTCTGTCATCGGACTTGTTAAAAAACTCTGTCATCCCAGTGCTCCGACACTGGGATCCAGAAGTGTAGATTCCAGTGTCACGCACTGGAATGACAAATATTATACATTGGAGTGACAAATGTTACGTACTGGAGTGACAAATGTTACGTACTGGAATGACAAATATGACGTACTGGAATGACAAATATGACGTACTGGAATGACAAATATGACGTACTGGAATGACAAATGTTACGTACTGGAATGACAAATATTATACATTGGAGTGACAAATGTTACGTACTGGAGTGACAAATGTTACGTACTGGAATGACAAATATGACGTACTGGAATGACAAATATGACGTACTGGAATGACAAATGTTATGCACTGGAGTGGCAAGTGTAACGTTGGAATGACAAATGTTATGCACTGGAATGACAAATATTATACATTGGAGTGACAAATGTTATGCACTGGAATGACAAGTGTAACGTTGGAATGACAAATGTTATACATTGGAGTGACAAATGTTATACACTAAAATATAGAGAAAGACGATTGTTAAAGAGAAAAAGGCTAATCAAAAGATTAGCCTTTAATTAAGGAAATTAGAAATGAAACGTTAATCCCGCTTCAACACCGTGTTGACCAAGTACACCATCTTGAGTTAGAGTTAGCTTCTCTTTAGTATCTTTTGCACGATCAGTGCCATCCGCTGTTTTTACTAATTCTACATCTTTAAATTCACTACCGTATACGCCAAAGTAACGATATCCAGCGTATAGTTTAATTTCTGGAGTTACAGCATAACTTACACCAGCTTTTGCTTGATAAGCTGGTTTGTAATGAGATGCCCCAATGAAATTAGTCATTGAAAGACCTGCACCAATACCAATATAAGGAGATACAGGAATATCTTCCATACCAAGGTCAACATCATAGTATGCATTAATCATTGCTGCTATGTGAGTAAATCCTTCATTTGTACCTCTCACCTCATCTTTTACTGTTTCTTTCGCAGCCATAACGGTACCAAAAACTTTTTCATCTCCAGATGTTGTGTAACCGGTATTATCAACATCCAGCTTAGAATACAAGCCTTCTAATTCAACTCTAATACCTTCCATGGTGTAACCAGCTGCAACACCACCACCGATGAAAGATTTTCCATAGTTAGGCTTATAATTACTTTCCACTTCATTACCATCTTTTTTTAAGCTAAGAAGTGAAGAAGTACCAAATTTAAGTTCTTGGCCACTCATCATGTTGAAAAGGTCGGCATTGTAGTGCCCACTAACGTAATAGCTAGTCTCTTCATCTTCCATTGCATCGATAGGATCTGAAAAAGCAGAGTTAGATAAACTTAGCAACGTCACTAAAGCTGTTGCCGATAAAAATTTTTTATATTTCATAATTTGCCCTCGTTTTATAAGAAACTGAAATTCATTCTTGAATTCTAAACTAACGTGAAGCTAAGTCAAGCGAATTTACAATTCAATGAAAGAAAACATTGAGATTTACACTAATCTTGAGAAGAAGATAAAGACTTTATTAATAAATAAACCGCATCACGTGACTTTTTATTCTCAATTTTTTTGTATTCTCTCACGAGACCTAGTATCTCCTTGTCACCTACGTCATCAAAAATATAACTAAAACTTTCATTATTTTCATGTAAATTTGTTGATTTTGTAGAGTCAACAGTATCAGAAATAAATTCTTGTACAGTAACTGAAAGAGCTTCTGCCAAGTCATATAATCTACTAACTAACACACGATTTTTACCAGTTTCATATTTTTGTATTTGCTGAAATGTAACCCCTACTTTTTTTCCTAATTGGGATTGTGTTAAACCATTTGTTAATCTCAAATACCGTATTTTTTTTCCTAGCTTTGTATCAATATTAGTCATTTCCTTTTTCTCAATAACATTTATTTCGTTTATACAAGAACCTTTTTTGTGTAAGCTGTTAATTGTCATTTTAACCCCTTTGACTATATATAATTTTAGAAAACCTCATAAAAAATCTAGAAAGGTAATTTAAAACCAGGAGGTATATTCATCATTCCAGCAATGTCAGAGGAAGCATTTGCCATTTCTTCTTCCGCTTTTTTTATAGCATCATTAAACGCTGCCACCAACATATCCTCTAGTATGTCTTTTTCTTCATTTTTCAATGATTCATCGATATTTACTTTTTTAACCGTGTAACTACCTATCTTACGAACAACTGCCGTTACTGAAACTTTTGCTCCTCCAGAAATACCTTGAAACTCTTTACCAATATATTTCTTCTGTGCTTCCTCAAGTTTTTTTTGCATTTCTTGAGCCTGTTTCATTATCTGATTAAAGTCCACAATCTACTCCTTATTCTTTACATTAATCACTTTTGAACCTTTAAAAACGTTGAGTATATTCGTAACTTCAGGCAATTGATCGCAGTTGCTATTAACATCACATGTATCAATCACAATATGCCATTTATGCATAGTGAATTGATTTAAGTAATTTTTTAAACTATCACAAAAACCATCATCTAATTTAGATATAGCTCTCATTTTTAGATATCCAGGCCTATAATCTATCAATTGTAAATTGTTACACAGTTGCTTGTAAAGATAAATATTATTACTTTGCTTTAATAATTCTAAAATTTTATGAAAATTTAGCTGCTTATCATCATTGTAATGTTTTTGTTGTGGATCCTTTAAAAGAACTTTTTTTACTAATTGCTCTGGAGAAGGCAAATCAGAAAGATAGCATAAACTAATTAAAGTCATCTCAATAGATACATCACTACATGTTGAAGCTTTTATATCTTCAATACTTTTTAACAAAACTTTCCATAGTCTTGAAAAAAATGTCACAGATTTCTTTCCACTCAGTTCTTTTATTTTACTTGCTTCATATTCTGTAATTACTTCATCAATTTCTTTTGTAACAGCAAAACGACATATCAATTGAATTGTGTGAAGCAATTCTTCAAAAATATTAAGTGACTTTGCTGTCTTATCAAAAATCATCCAAGCTTTATTTAAATTTCCATTCAATATCTCATTCAATAGATCAAATATTATATCTTGACCAGCTAAACCTAGTACATTTCTAACATCCGAAGTGTGTGTTGTATTATTTTTAGCATATAAAACTGCTTGATTTAATAAAAACAAAGCATTGCGCATCGAATTTCCTGAATGTTGTGCTATAAGTTCTATAGCTCCTTTTTCAACAGAATAGCCTTCTTGTTGCACAACACTTCTTAACCTATCAACTATTTTAACTGTAGGTATATTATTCAAAATAAATCTTTGACAACGTGCAATTATGGTTAGTGGTATTTTTTTTATTTCTGTGGTTGCTAAAATAAATTTTACTCTTGGTGGCGGTTCTTCTAGTGTTTTTAGTAATGCATTAAATGCACTATTAGATAACATATGAACTTCATCTATGATATAGACCTTAAATTTAGAATTTATTGGCAAGTAACAAATATCTCCTAAAATGAGCTTAATATCATCAATACCAGTGTGGCTTGCTGCATCAATTTCGATAACATCTGGATGCCTAGAATTCTTTATCGCTATGCAGCTTTCACACAACCCACAAGGCTCAAAAGTTGGCCCTAAAGAGCAATTTAAACATAGGGCTATAATTCTTGCAGTTGTGGTTTTCCCGACTCCGCTACTACCGCAGAGTAGTATGGATTGTGGAATTTTGCCAAGAATAAATGCATTTTCCAATATACGTACTAATGTCTCTTGACCTATCAAATCTTTAAAAGTGCTAGGACGATACTTTAGTGCTATATTCATAGCTTGTTATAAAACGATAAAGTAGGTATGCAACCCAAAAAGATTATGATGTGGCTGCTTCATTTCTGATCTGACCAAGTTACAGAGTTTTTGCCTGCATACCTTACAATAAGGTTATACTTTTTTTTTTATTTAGCAAGTCTTACATGTTATAGTCTTCTAGTTATAGAAGATAACAGTAATGATATTATATCACTTTCCTCTCTGCCCATTTTCAAGAAAAGTTAGAATTCATTTAAAAGAAAAAAAGCTAAATTTTAGTTTAATATATGAAAATCCTTGGGACAAACGGGATGAATTTATGAAACTTAATCATGTAGGGCAAGTACCAGTTTTAGTAGATAAACATTTTATTATAACAGATAGTAATGCTATTTGTGAATATTTAGAAGAAACATATAATAACGCTACTAGATTATTTAGTTCATCTACAATCGTAAGATATAGAGTGCGCTCTTTAATCAATTGGTTTGATAATAAATTTTATAACGAGGTGACTAAATACATTATTAATGAAAAAGTAATTCTTGGTCATAACCCTGATTCTAGATTTCTTCATGCAGCTCAGCATAATTTAACTTACCACATAGAATATATTGAATATTTAATTAATAAGAATGTTTGGCTTGCAACCGATAAAATTACTTTAGCTGATATAGCTTTAGCATCACACATTTCTGTAATAGATTATCTGAGCGCCTTTCCGTGGGAAAAAAGTAAAATCATAAAGCAGTGGTATTCTATTGTTAAATCTATGCCTTGTTTCAGAGATATATTGTTTGACAAAGTTTTGGGATTAACCCCTCCTCAGCACTATACTGAACTTGATTTCTAATCTACGTAAGTTTTAAAGCAACAGTCATTCCTTCTTCAGTTGGTATTAGTATTGAATAATACTTCTCTTCATTTGATAATCTATTATTAAATTCTCTCATAGAATCCCATGATTGTTTTGATATCTCTTTGGTTGCTGATTCCATAAAGACTGTATTAAACAACAAAGTATTATCTGCAATAATTAAACCATTTTTTCTTATATGTAACTCTGCCCAGTCTAAATATTTAGAATAGTTACCTTTATCAGCATCAATGAAAATCATATCGAATGGTTTTTTTATTGATAATTCCTCAAGTTTTTCTATTGCATTACCCTCTATTAAAGTAATTTGGTTGTCTAAACCAAAAGCTCTAAAATTTTCTTTTGCTATTCTAAAATGTTCAGGATTAGTCTCTATTGTATAGACATGACCGCGTTCTGGCAAAGCTTGTGCCATACAAATTGATGAGTAACCATACAACGTTCCAATTTCCACTATATTCTTGACTTTATGAATTTTTATAAATAAGCCTAATAGTTTTCCTTCTTCAGGACTGATTTGAATATATTGCTTATTTCCCAAAAAAAACTGCTCTTGTATTTTTTTATATTCTTTTGCAAATAAATTTCTTATATAATTTAATTTAATACTAGAATTATTACGCATATTATGTAATAGAAGTTAAATGTAAAATATGTAGCTAATATAATAACAGATTTTTTAATAATAATATTAGTCAACTTTAAGTTGTTAGTTTGCAATGCAAAATTTTAAAAAATAAAAGTTATTATATACCGCACTTTAATTGACAGTTACTAGTCGATTGTTATATAATGACTGCCGGGGGGTTGTATATGTACACTTCTCTTCTTTGGTACTTATTTGGAGGATGGGTATATGAGTTACATCACTGGTGAAGCTGAAATATTAGATAATAAAAAATATAATAATAAGAATGAAGATTATTTAATATTGAAGGAGCCATCTTATCGTGAACAATTTTTACAATATTTATATGAAGCTCAAAAAAAAGGTATGGATCTAGTGTTTTTAGATGAAAGGCTAATAATGATAGAAACCAAATTTTCCATGTATCAATATACTTGGAATAAAAAGAGAAGAATATTTGAGAGAACAAAACCAGGAAAAGATAATAATTAAAAAAAAGCTACAGAATGTTCACCTATCTGTAGCTTTCTTATGTAGTTCATCTATTATTTCAGAAAAATATTTGAATTTTTTGTATCCTTCATGCTTGTATTCACTAACTCTTAGATATAATTTATCATCGTTAGGTTTAATGAAAAATGCTGGACTTCCAGAAACGCCAAGTTTATTAATTGCTAGCGACTTATCAAAAATAATCCTATCTATTATTGGGTTATTTTTGGTAGAAGTGCATTGATAGTATAATTCTTCTTTTATGTTACTGATTAAAGCAACAGACTTTAATACACCACAGTCATCTAGATTTGAATAGTTCCATGAATCTATTAAATCAAATACAGCGTTATTAAAATTAAAAAAATCCTCTTGTTTTGGATAACAGTAGCTCAACATTACTGATTTGAGAGCACAATGATCAAAAGGAAAATGTCTAAATATATATAGAACTTTGCCCGTATCTATGTATTTTTGCTTTATTTCAGGAAAAACATTTTTATGAAAAAGAGAACAGTAATAACAAGTTAATGAAGCATACTCTATCATTAAAACTGGAGCTTTTATATCACCTAAAAATTTATCAGTAGGTAATAAAGATAGTAATTCTTCTTGTGTAATTTCATTGCTTTTAGCCTGATTAACATTCGCATATGAGTTTATACTAATAAAAAACAATAAAAGTAAAACACGGAAAATCATAATGTATAAATATTTTTTGAATTGATAAGATTATGTGTGAGATCAGTATTAAGTCAAGATGACTTTTTCTCGTGACACACTTGAACTCGATTTTTAAATGCAGCTATTATTTTACTTTGTGTATACATATATACTGAATTTAACAATATTGAAAGTGCATCAGACTTAAACTTAAATTCTATGTAAAATTTAACCACAATTTTATTTTCGCTTATGGGGATAAACTGCCATTGGTTATATAAATGTTTGAATATTCCGTTTGATGATTTTACTACAATTAACCCTGTGCTTGTTTTATCAGGAGGTGTAGCTGTTACCTCTGATGTATATTGTCCTTTAATTCCATGAAAAACTCCTAATAAATCAACTAT
>NZ_OU906733.1:60735-98231 GCF_918315375.1 Wolbachia endosymbiont of Chironomus riparius | reverse complement strand
AAATTTCTTACCGAAGTTTTTATACCAGAAAACGAAAAATCGCACCCTGGACGTTTTATCATTGCTCTTGGAAATGTAAATCTCGTAGCATCACCTTTTTTAGCAAGTTTTTCAATTAATGGACCTCCCTGGATAATTCAAGCCTAGCATTTTTGCAACTTTATCAAATGCTTCTCCCAACGAATCATCTAGTGTTTGTCCTAGTTTTGTGTACTTGCCCACATCATGTGCAATCAGAAATTGACAATGTCCACCTGATATTAGTAGAACTAAAAATGGAAATTCAACTTCATACAACAGCCTGATAACCAATGCATGTGCTTCTAAGTGATTAACTGCAATAAACGGTTTTTTTGTTGCATGAGCAATGCCTTTAGCCATCATTGAACCCACTATTAGTCCACCAATAAGTCCTGGTCCTAAAGTTGCTGCGATTGCACTTAAGTCACAGAAATTAAGATTAGATTTCTCTATGGCATTTTTCACAAGGCCACTCAAATGGTTCATATGTGCACGTGATGCTATTTCGGGTATTACGCCACCGCGTGTTTTATGTTCTTTTTGAGAAATAATTTCATGAGCAAGAATTTGTTTACTACTATTTATAATCGCTACAGCAGTTTCGTCACAACTTGTTTCAATAGCTAAAATAGTTCTATTAGTCATATAAAAAGAATACATAGGTTAGCAAAATGTTATCAAGATCTAATTTGTCCATTTCCATGTATGATCCACTTGTAACTAGTTAACGCATCTAGCGCCATTGGGCCGCGTGCATGTAATTTTTGAGTACTGATTCCAATCTCTGTTCCCATACCAAATTGTCCTCCATCTGTAAATGCTGTAGAAGTGTTTACATAAACGGCCGCTGCATCAATTCGATCAATAAAATAATCTATGACCTCTCTTTCCTCTGCAATTATCGCTTCGCTATGACCCGAAGTATGGATCATAATATGATTCACAGCCTCAATGACAGAATTCACAGTTTTAATTGCTAATTTATAAGACAGAAATTCCTTTCCAAAATCATCTTTACTTGCATGTTTAAGTAACTTCTCTTCATATAAACCCTTTAAGTAAGCATACGCTTCCTTATCTGCAAATATTTCTACACTATTTTTCTGAAGTTGCTCGACTAGTTCATACAAGTCATTAATGCGTGCTTTGTGAATAATTAAGCAATCTAAAGCATTGCAGACGCTCACCCTTCTGGTTTTAGCATTGTTTATTATATCTCGTCCTTTTTTGATATCACCACTCGAATCAAAGTAAGTGTGCACAATGCCAGCACTAGTTTCAATGACTGGAATTTTAGCATTATTCCTCACAAAATCTTTTAAAGATTGACTACCTCTAGCTATGCATACATCTATCAGATCTATTGCACTCAATAAAATACTTGTATTTTCTCGATTTGGAGGAAATAAATATGCAACATCAACAGTTATATTATGTTCCATCAAAGCTTTGTGAATAATTTGTACTAAAATTAAGTTGCTATGATATGCTTCTTTTCCACCTTTTAAAATACATGCATTACCAGTCTTAAAACAGAGAGAAAAAACATCTATAGTAACATTAGGTCTTGATTCATATATCACTGCTACTACTCCCAGTGGTACAGAAACTTTCTCTATACGCAATCCATTTGGCATTATCCTGTGCTCTAATTTCTTGGCGGTTACTGATGAAAGCGAAGCTATGTTTTCCGCATCATTAGCTATTAACTTAATCCTGCTTTCAGTAAGTAGCAATCTATCATACATAGGATTGCTTTTCTCCATACAACTTAGGTCTTTAGCATTTGCATCGATAATTTCTTTACAAAAGAGAAGTAGTTTATTAGCCACCGAACGTATTACTTCATTACGTTTGTTATCATCCAAAAGAGCAAGACTATAACTAGCTACCTTAGTTTTTTTTATTTGCTCAATTATGCTCATTCTTTTAAAAAATATATAAATAATCGTAATGAATAAATACTGGTTTATTTTGTTGTCTTAGCAATTTTTCTAACCTACCAGAATCGTATCGAGCTAACCCAATACCTATTATTTTATTGTCAGGTGCTAAGATTTCTATGATATCACCTTTTTGAAAATCGCCAACACACTGATCTATGCCAACGGGTAAAATACTAATAACACGTTTATTTTCTCTCAAAATCTCATATAGAAAATCGTTAATGATAATTTTACCACTCTTTTTTTCAGAATTATAAGAAATCCATCTTTTTATGTTTGATTTTCTCTTTTTTGACGGTAGAACTGTTGTTCCAATTTGCTCATTATTTATAATTAATCTTATAATAACGGATTGTTGACTAATTGAAGCTATATGAGTCATGATTCCTAGATTTGAGATTTTATAAGCAGTGTTAAGCTTACTTATCATTCCCCCTCTACCGTGAGTATTTTTGATACTTGAGATGTTAGGCCTGACTTTTTCCGGATGAATTATATATATTAATTCAGCATTTGCACTATTGGGATGAGATGCATAAACACCTTCAACATTGCTCAAAATTATTAGTCTATCTGCATTAATTTGTGTAGCTATAAGTCCAGCTAATTCATCATTATCTGTAAACATTAGCTCTTCAATGGCCACGCTATCATTCTCATTAACGATAGGTATAATATTTTTTTGGGATAATATTTCGTTTATCAATCTTGAAATATTAAGATAGTGTTGTCTTGTGCAAAAATCCTGTTTTGTTAGCAGTAGTTGTGAGGCAAGAATGTTATGCTTCTTAAACATATTAGAGTATAGTTGCATCAGTTCATGCTGACCTAATGACGCCAAAACTTGTTTTTCTCCTATAGAAAAACCGTATTCCTTACCTAATATTTGATTAGCAACACTTCTGCCAAACCCAACAGCACCAGAACTTACTAAAACAACTTGGTGTCCACTAGCTCTCAGCTGTATAATTTGCTCAACAAGGGAACTAAATATTGATTCGATTGGCATGCCATGATTCGACAATATACTCTGAGTACCAACCTTAATAACAATTTTCATTCGATAACTCCTTACTTCTTTTTAAAGCAGCCTTTAAAGCTTTTTCCATTGCTTGCTCTATATTTGGTTTTAGTACTTTTAAAGCTTCTTCTGTAACCCCTTTTTTACTTGCAACAGAACTGGTTAAATTCTGAAAATTATTATTTTTTTCTACAAGACTTGCACTACCTAAAAATATTTGCTGCACTAGCTTGCAAGCGATATTTTCATCTATACCAAATTTGATTGTTTCAGCTAATAGTATCTCACTCAAGAGGAAAAAATATGCAGGACCAGAACCCGAAATAGGTGTTAATATATCAATGTCGCTTTCTTTATCCAGCCAGAAAATCATACCAGATGGTTTAAAAGCGCTTTCTATTATATTAACATCTTGAGCTACTAAATTTTTCTTAGAAAAAAAAAGATTTATACTTTGTCCAGTTTTTATTGCAATATTAGGCATTAATCTTACAACCCTTGATTGATTTGGTAAAAAAGAAGAAAGTTGAGCAAGATTAATTCCAGCTAGCATAGATACGATAATGGAGTTGTCAATTCGTTGCACAAGCTCAGGCATTACTTCGCCTATAGTTTGAGGCTTAATTGCTAATATAATTAAATCAGCTAGGAAATTTTCAGCAACAGAATTGATGCTATTTACAAATTCTATCGAATGACTATTGATGAAGTTATTAGCATGAGACATACTTGGTTGTACAACAACGATACGTTCAAATAAATTATTTAATGGTGCCCACAAATGAAGTAGAGCTTTACCAATATTTCCGCACCCTATTAACAATAAATTCATAAAATATTTTTATAATTTGCTGATATAAAGCATATCTCATCCATCAAATCTTTGTACTTATTTTTGTAAATAGCTTCAATCTTGAAATTCTTATCTATATTTGCTTTTTCCTTAACAAGATATTGACTTATTTTAATATTAACAGTCTAATTGTTGATATTAATAAAGGAGATTTGCAATGAGCGGAAAGGCTAAAGTGAATAAGGTAAACAATAACAAATATTACAATTGTCAAATTGGTAAGGAAGCAGAAAATTCAGAGATTTTTGAAAACAAAAACACTATAGCATTATCTTTATATAATCAACCAAATTCTGATAAGATTGAAATAGAAAATAAACCAGAATTCAAGAATACAGGTAGTACAGAATTTAAACTTAAAAAACTTGAATTACAGAAAAATGGATATATAGCAAAACTTGAAAATGATAGTCAAATTATGACTATTACAGGCAGTAATTTTTACTTAGTTATTCCAGATTTTATGGATCCTAATGTAGAAAGAAAAGAAGATAGAAGAAAAAACGTGAATAACGGTGTTATTGGATATTATGATGATAATCCAAAGGTTAATTGTGAAGTAAAATTTAACGTTGTAGTTACGCTTGATATCGGTACAGATGTGAATAATTTATTTGAGGCGGGTGATTGGAAAATAAAGACGTTATTATCTACCGCAAAAGACAGGGGAGCTTGTGGCGGGTATCATATAAGCAGTGAACAAAAGAATTATTTAGGTTTTAATATAACTAATGATTCTTGTAAAGTAATATTACACGGAGACAAGGCTATAGATTACTATGGTAAAGAAAAAACATATTATCCAAAGTATATTGATCATATTGTAAAAGCAGGAATCAAGGTCGCTGTTTTCTTTGGAGGTATACAATGTATTTACAAGTCTTTAATGGAACATTTACAGACAACTTGTGGAGAAAATCTAAAAAAAGATGAGAAAAATAATACTACAGAACTTACCTTGACACACAAAAACGTTTTTATGACTGGAGAGATTTTAAATCAAGCTATAGCGAAAAAAGATTATGAAAAATCAACCAAAACTCTGAATAGCAAGATTCAAGATGTTGATCTTCATAATGTAAATGCAAATCAAAATGTATCGTTACCAAGTACAAGTTCAAGCTCTGAGCAACAAACAAATCAGCATGGCAGATAGAGAGTCATTGCTATTTTTTGTGATCAGTTTCATGGTGGGTATGTTTCATACAACTTGGTTTCTTTTCTTAGCATTAATGTACTTAAATGATTGAAGGCATAAATCTACATGGGTAATGTGGATTTTATGCTAAAAAATCTAAAATTATGTTTTTACATTTCCCAATGTGAAAGAAAATCTATTTATTAATATAGGGATTTTTATTTTTTTTGAGAAGTAATCTAACTGGTACACCGTCAGTAAAAAATGTTTTTCTAAGCTGATTAATTAAATAACGTTTATAGCTTTCTTCAACACTTTCAGGTATGTTGCACACTAATGAAAAAGCAGGAGGTTTTGTTCCAATTTGGACCATATACTTCATTTTAATCACTTTATTCTTTATAATTGGATGTGAGTGTTCACTCAAAGCAGAAATAAGCCATCTGTTTAGTTTTGCAGTGCTAATCTTTGTATTTAAAGATTCATTTACTTCGAAACATTTATCTAGTACATCACTGCAACGTATACTTTTCAAGGCAGATATTGTTATAGTTGGTACTTCTAAAAAAAGTCTAGTTACCTCTTGTTGTTTAACAAACTTTAGCAATGTACTTCTATCATTTTTATTAATCAAGTCCCACTTGTTTAAAACAACAACAATGCCTTTTCCTTCCTTAATCGCAATTTCTCCGATGGATAAATCTTGCTGCTCAACACCAAGAAGAGAATCTAGCATTAAAATTACGACATGAGAGCGCTTAATTGACTCAATACTCTTTTCAACAAATCTTGATTCTAAATCATCTGTTTTTTTGCGAATTCCTGCAGTATCAATGAGAGTAATTAGCTCTTGATTATAATTATATGAGATATCAATAGAGTCACGTGTAGTTCCAGGTTCTGCACTTACTATTACTCTGTTTTTCACAAGCAAGCTATTTAAAAAAGTTGACTTTCCCACATTTGGACGACCAATTATGGCAATTCTTAATTTGCTAGATTTGCAATCATCTAACTCATCATCTACGTTCAAATTTTGCATGACCTTGGCTAATGAATCATAAAGATCGGCCATACCAAGATTATGTTCTGCAGAAATATACACTAGATCAGCAAAATTGAAGCTCTGCAAATACTCAATACTCATTGATTTATCACTTTCGCATTTATTTGCCACTATTATAATAGGTTTATTTGTTTTTCTTTTTAACCACTTTGCAAATTCTCTGTTTTGATCATTCTGTATTTTTGCATCTACTAGAAAAAAAAATATATTCGAGTGGGAGAGAGCAAATTCTATTTGCTCAACAATTTGTAATGAAAAATTGCTTTGGTCATTCCATCCCCCTGTATCTACTAATTTAAATTCTAAATCACTAATTCTACCTATTCCTTCCCTTCTATCTCGTGTAATTCCTGGAATATTACTAACCACAGCAGCTTTTCTTCCTACTAATCTATTAAAAAGGGTTGATTTACCAGCATTTGGTAAACCTACTATTGCAATTTCTAGCATGATCATGAACCCCAAAAGTAAAGTATATAGTAATTATGCAGTTAAAGCTAAATTATGAGATATTGATTGTTTAAATTTTTATTTATATAATGGTATTAAGATAATAATAAATTGACAATGATTACAGAAGAGCCTGATGATGAAGTCTATTTTGATGCTGTGGAAGAGCTGATTCAGGATGATCAATATTACAACTCAAAAAATTATAAGCCAGTAAAAAATTCAGAGATTTTTGAAAACAAAAACACTATAGCATTATCTTTATATAACCAAACAAGTTCTGATAAGATTGAAATAGAAAATAAACCAGGATTTAAGAATACAGGTAGTACAGAGTTTAACCTTATAAAATTTGAATTACAGGAAAATGGATATATAGCAAAACTTGAAAATGATAGTCAAATTATGACTATTACAGGTAAAAATGCTTATATACTCACTCCAGATTTTATGGATTTCTGATATAGAAAGAAAAGAAGATAGAAGAAAAAACGTGCATAATGGTATTTTTGGATACTATAGTACAAATCCAAAAATAGACTCTGAATTGAAATTGAATATTATTGCTACATTGGATATAGGAGTTGATATAAATAAAATTTTTACAATTGAACGCACCACATCATGGATTAATCTAGCTAAGTTTATTAATAACACTTATATTACAAGTGCAAATGTGCTACTAAATCACGTAAAAAAATTTGGAAATTCTGGCGGGTATCGTATAAGTAGCGATGAAAGAGATTATATACAATTTATATTAGACGCCAACACTTTAACAATAGTAGCAGACAAAAAAAAAGCTATAGACTACTATAAAAATAAGGAATATCATCCAAATTGGATAAATACTACTGTAAAAAATACTCCAAAATTAGAATCTATTGTAGGATATATTTACGATACTATAGCTAAAATATTCAGTAATTCTTGCGAAGCAAAAGTAGATGAAGAAGGAAATCTAGAACTTACCTTAACACATAAAAACGTTTTTATGACTGGAGAGATTTTAAATCAAGCTATAGAAAAAATTGAGGAGAAAGCTGCTAAAGCAGCACCTAAAGCTGATGAAGAAGACAATAAAAAATATATTAGAAACAATGTGTCTCATGATAAACCTTCAGAAAGAGAAAATTCTTCTTCACAAAATGAGACTTCAGATAATATTAGAACGATAGATATAAACGTTACTGAGGTAAAAAATACAAATATGCAAATAAATAATATAAATTCAGAAGAAGAAAGTTCATCATTACCTGAAACGGAAATAAGTACACACAAAATTCTGAATAGCAGAACTCAAGATTCTGATCTTCATAATGCAGATGGAGAGATCTCTTTTGATTGTCCGGGAGAACCGATTAAGAACATAGAAGAAAAAGAAGTACACGAAAAGTCAAAATTAAGGTATGCTGGAGAGCAATTTGCTAAGATTGCTAGACACTCTAACCACCCAAATGTACCAAAAGAAGAACAGTTATCTATAGATTTAGGCAATCAACCTAGATTGAGTGTTATTGAGAAAATTTTGTATTGGATAGAGAATAATTTTAAATATTTTTTTCCAGCCTATAATTTATTTCCAGAAGTGGGAACGAAAGACAGAAAAATTTCTGGTACTGACTATAAGGTAAAATACTTTACTCAAGAAGAACAAACTCAACATACAAAAGAAATTCACAATGGTAAGTTGTATAGAATAAATCAAGAAGGTAAGCGTGAAGATCAGGAATACGATACATCTAACTGTACAAGTAAAGGAAAAAAAGGATGCGTAGCTTATGTAGTCACACTTGGTGGAAAGTTAATTACTCATGAGCACGTTAATTTTGGTAAGAGTGAATATTTATACAGACATTCAACACTTACAGGTGGGGGACCAGTTATATGTTCTGGTTTGATGAAAGTGGAAAATGGTAAGATAACATATATAGATAACAACAGTGGACATTATAAACCCAAAAGTGCACATATATATCGAGCTGTAAAAATATTAAAGCCTGTGTTGGCAAAAAATGCAAAAATTTCTTGTTCAGGAAGTTTATTACATTTTATAAAAAACATCTGTATAAAAGGCTTTTATGTTTTTTCAAAAATTTCAACCACAAAAGAGCCTGTGGAAAAATTCTTAAATAAAATGGAAAAAGCAGGAAAGAATGGGTTAACGAAACAGAAAAATACTTTCAAGCTGTAAAAGATTATGATGAAAGGTATGAAAGAGATTTGTTTTACGCAAGTTATAAGTCACCTACAAGTGAACCTGCTAATAAGCCTACTATAGAACGTTCAATAAGAAAAATCATAGGATCTGAACCCATTAATAAGGTTGGACACATGCCTAAGATTGAGTTTGCTGAACAAGGTGATGTTACTCATATATCTTTTTATTATGAAAAAGATTATAAGAAATTTTGTAAACTTTTGAATTATACAAAATATAGCTATAAATTTACTACTAGTGAAAAAGAACAAATATTCGAAGAATCAGAAAAATATAAATGCAAAGATAGGCCTATAAAAGTTAAACAACATACAGTTTGTATGGATATAAACCAATTTAATAAATTTACAAAAAACGTTTTGAGAATTGAAGTAACATCTGCTTTATATGATATACAATGCAAAAACCAAGAGCAAAACTTAAATAATGGAATTATTTAATGAGCATCCCATTTTACAGTATTTAGATCTATTCCCTCTTGTACCATCTCAAGAAGTGGGCTCATATCACGTAGTCTACTAATATTTTTAATTACAAGTTGCGCAGCATATAAAATTTCTTCTTTAGTAGTAAATCTACCAATACCAAATCTGATTGATGAATGTTCAAGATCATGACCATTATTTAATGAACGTATCACATAAGATGGTTCAAGAGATGCAGATGTACAAGCAGAACCAGAACTGACTGCCAAATCTTTAATTGCCATAATAATTGATTCACCTTCAACGTAAGGAAAACTAATATTTAAATTACCAGGAATGCTATGATCAGAATCGCCATTTAATACGATATCAGGAAAAGAATTTTTTATTTCGTTGTATAAAATATTTCTAAGCTCTTTTAGTCTAATAGCTTCTTCGGCCATTTCTTCTTTTGCAATTCGTGCTGCTTCACCAAAACCAACTGCAAGAGGTGTTGGAATTGTTCCAGAACGCATACCCCTTTCTTGTCCACCTCCATTAATTAATGGTACTAATCTTACGCGAGGATCTTTTCTACGAATATACAGCGCTCCAATCCCCATAGGTCCATAAATTTTATGGCCAGAAATACTCATTAAATCAATTTTCATTTCATTAACATCTATTGGAATTTTTCCAAACGCTTGAGCTGCATCAGTATGAAAAAACACATTATGTTTTCTGCATATTTCACCAATTTCTTTTATAGGCTGAATTACTCCTATCTCATTGTTTACCATCATCACTGAAGCAAGAATTGTTTCTGTAGTAATTGCTGCTTCAAATTTTGATAAATCTATAATTCCATTTTGTTTAACAGGTAGATATGTAACTTTAAATCCATCACTTTCTAAATTCCTACATGAGTCTAAAATACATTTATGCTCTGTGCATACAGTAATTATATGCTTACCTTTGTTTTTATAAAAATTAGCAACCCCTTTAATTGCCATATTATTTGATTCAGTCGCACCTGAAGTAAATATTATCTCTTTACTGTTTGCATTCACTAAGTCAGCAACATAATTTCTCGCTTTTTCTAATGCTTTCTCAGCATTCCAACCAAATGAATGGCTACGAGAATGTGCATTACTAAATTGCTCAAAATAAGGAATCATTTCTTTCAAAACACGCGGATCAACACTAGTAGTAGATTGATAATCGAGAAATATTGGAAGCTTTATATTACTTTCTCGTAATGTTGTTTTTATCATTGAATTTATTAAGCTATTCTGAACAATATAACCTAGTGCTATTAAATTGTATAGATAAAAATACTTATAGAGAACAGTTCAGTATAGCTTTATCATAAAGCTGAGGTAGTAGTAAAAAATAAAGTAATTTATTATGTAATAAGCATTTCATTTAAGAATGAAAGCTACCTATATATTACAAAAAATTGTTGTTTAAGTAAATAAAGAATAATAAATCTTTTATTTGGAAACAAATATCTTTTTCAAAAATTGTTTAATGGAGTTATTGCAAAGATTTAAAAAGACATAAAAGGTATGCTAATTCCTTTTATACAATCATTCTTCTTCATTATTATTGTTGATTTTTTTGAGTATTGATTCAGCTGCCTTTTGTTCAGCAACTTTTTTACTATAAGCACTTGCTGTAACTTTTTCATAGTTTTCTATGCAAACTGATATAGTAAATTCAGGTTTATGAGCAGGACCATCTTTTTTGACAAGCATATATTCTGGTAAAGAGAGCTTGTTTTTCTGAGCCCATTCTTGTAATGAAGTTTTGGATCTTGTGGAGGATCAAGGGCTTTTTTAGCTAATTTTTCCCAATGTTTAATAACAAATCTTTTAACAATTAAAAGACCTCCATCTATATACATTGCTCCTATTAAGGCTTCAAGTGAATTTTCTAAGTTTTTTAAATTGGATAAACCCCCATTACAGCGTTCACTGTTATTTATAATAATAAAATTAGCTAATCCAATTTCTTTGGCTATATTAGCAATAGCACTACCACATACTAAGTACATTTTTCTTTTTGCCAATGACCCTTCTTCTTCATCAGGAAATAAATCAAATATCATAGCAGACACAATCATATTTAATACACTATCACCCAAAAATTCTAATCTTTCATAACTTAAAGGCTTGTTTTTACTATTCTTTTTATTAACACTAGGATGAGTTAACGCTTCTTGTAGCAGAGCATTATTTTTAAATTCATAATCAACTATTTTAAATATTGCTTTATTCAAGTTTTGCATATTTTATTTATGAAAAAAGTATTTCCCATTAGAGCATATCATAAACTTAATTTTTTAGAAAATTACAATAATTTGAACAAATACATTAAGTAAAATTTCCTTGAGATATTAGTACAATTAGGTTTAGTTAAAATATTTGATATAATAACTACGTTACATAATCTATAAAAAATCTAACTATGAGCGAAGTAATAACATTTGGTTGTCGCTTAAATTTTTATGAAAGTGAGTTCATTAAGCAAGCACTAAAAAAAGCAGAGAGAGAAAATGTTGTTGTAATACACAGTTGTGCAGTAACAAATGAAGCAGAACGTCAGGTAAAACAAAAAATACGAAAAATCCATAAAGATAATCCAAGCAAAGAGATTATTGTAGTTGGTTGTGCTGTTCAATTAGATCCTGAATCTTATATTGGTATTCCAGGAGTAATACAAGTATTAGGTAATCAAGATAAACTGAAAGTTGAAAATTACTTGTTGAATAAAAACGAAAACAATAATCAACTAAAAACTACCTTTATTAATAACTTTCAAGATAAATCACGAGCCTTTATTGAAATTCAAAATGGCTGCAATCATAGCTGTACATTTTGTACTATCACTCAAGCAAGAGGGGATAATAGATCAGTTCCAATTTCTAATATTATAGAGCAAGTAAAAATTTTTGTTGCCAATGGCTATCAAGAAGTAGTTTTCACAGGTGTTGATATTACTGATTTTGGTACAGATTTATTTGGCAAACCATCACTTGGTTTGATGATTAAAAGAGTGTTAAGTGATGTACCCGAACTAAAGAGACTTAGACTTTCTTCGATTGACGTTGCTGAAATCGACAATGAACTACTAGAGCTTATTGTCAATGAATCAAGACTTATGCCTCACTTACATTTGAGTCTACAGTCTGGTAACAACTTGATACTAAAAAGAATGAAGCGTCGTCACAGTAGAGAACAAGCTATAGAATTTTGTTATAAAGTAAAAAAATTAAGGCCTGGTATAGCATTTGGAGCTGATATTATTGCTGGATTTCCAACAGAGAATGATGAAATGTTTCAAGATACCGTTAATCTATTGAAAGAACTAAATATAGTGTATCTTCATGCCTTTCCATATTCAGAACGAAAAAACACCCCCGCTGCAAGAATGACACAAGTACTAGAAAATATACGTAAAGAAAGAGTAAAACACTTAAGGGATATAAATAAAAAAATTATGAGTGACTTTCTTCAATCCTTAGTAGATACTAAACAAAGCGTTCTCATTGAGCAAAATAATGTTGGTAGAGCAGAAAATTTTGCACTAATAAAATTGAAACCACGGTTATCACCTAAAAGTGTTGTGAAAGTTGATATCATAGGAGTGGAAAATAATTATTTAATTGGTGATATTTCTTCTTAGTTTTTATTAAACTTCGTGATAATATTTACATAAATATAACAAATATGTATATGATAAATAACTTTATTTCACTTTTTACCTTAATTCTATGTAGTTGTTGCTTCTTTGTTCATAATTCATATGCCGAACAAGATTTCATTACTAAGAATATTATTTTTCCAAATTTAGCAAAGAAAAGTGCAATAGAGAATTTTCCATATCGAGAATTTGTAAATACTAATGTTATAAGTAGTGAAGAATACTCACCAAAAAAAGATAATACCTTCACTCCAAATTTTTTTTTAAATCGAAATTTTTCAAAAGAAGAATATAATCGTGCTTCAAAGGAATCTTCAACAGTAATATCACAAAAAGATAATTCTCATAAAGTTTATAGTTTTTATACCGGCATTAATTTTGGCAAAGTATACTTTGATAACTCAGATATATTTATAGAAGGCATAGGAACAATAGGAGATATGGTATTAAGCTTTATGTCAGAAAATAACCCTTTGATTCAACAACTTATAACACCAAGATTAAAAGAAATGATAGCAAAAATTAAAACTTTAAGAGATGAAATCAATTTTCAATGGCTTGGTAGTACATATTTAGGTTATCATCCTAGAAAAAACGGCCGTATTGATTTTGAAATTATGTATTCTCAAATAGATATTCAAAATACTAATAAACCCTCTTTATTTGATAAAAAAGCAAGTACGTTTACACTTTTATTAAATTTCTATTATGAACCTTGTATTAAGAATACTAAATTTATTCCATACTTTGGTCTTGGAGTAGGTCCAACACTTTTCAGATTGAAAATGGTTAATGGATCAGCTGAAGAGTTAATGCCATTAAATCTTCCTTGGTTTGCATATCAAGCAAAGTTTGGTATTGAGCGCCAGATTATTGAGGAAGTAAATATTTCTCTTGGCTATCGTTATTTTAGCATCCCTATACCCATTGCAGATGATATATCTACTCATAGTCTTGAAATTGGACTGCGATTTAGTTTTTAGTAATCATTTGTCTAAGATTGGGGAGAAATAAAAACAACAAATGATTGATATTGGCTGCACAATACCTCAAATCATGTTCAAATAAGACTTGATAAAAATATAGTTTTGTATTATAATACGTTAGTGTAAGATCAAAACAATAATAGGAGTCATATTATGTCTTTTACGAGAAATGAACAAAACGTCCGTTCTCAAGGTATCTACTATAGTGCTGGATTAAGGAACTATTTAACTAAGGTATATAATTACATGGCATTAGCTCTTGGCGTTACAGGTATAGTTGCGTTTTTAGTTGCATCTTCTGGTTTGCTTCAAGTTATACATTCTAATCCTGTGTTATCCCTTGTAGTAACATTCTCTCCGATTGCACTGGTATTTTTCATGTATTATAAACTTTTACACCTCAGTGCTCAGGCTACGATTGCTATATTTTTTACATTTTCATCTTTAATGGGATTATCTCTTTCTTATGTTTTTATAGTTTATACTGCAGAGAATATAACTAGAGCATTTTTTATTACGTCAATAATGTTCGGTTCTATGGCTTTATACGGTAACAATACAAAAAAAGACCTTACGAGTTTAGGCTCTTTTTTAATTATGGGAGTATGGGGACTACTTATTGCATCTATAGTGAATTTATTCCTTGGTAGTAGCCCACTTTACTTCGCGACATCGTTTATTTCAGTAATAATATTTGTTTTAATGACTGCATATGATGCTCAAAGAATCAAAGATATTTATTATAGATATAATGATGGCTCAGAAATTGCAACTACAAAACTTTCTATATTAGGCGCAACTAACCTTTATTTTAATTTCATTAATATATTCCTCAACGTCCTGAGATTGCTAACCTATTTAACAATAGAGATTAAATGTGTGCTTCTTTTCAAAAGGGAGCAACTATTCAATAGTTTTCTTTTTAATATCTTTAGTTGTACTGATGCTATGCCTTGCATATGCTTCAGTACCTTTATATAGCATATTTTGTAAAGTAACAGGCTATGGAGGAACAACAAAAAGAGTAATAAGTTCAACACAAAATATAATAGATAAAAAAATAAGAGTTTATTTGAATGCTGATGTAATGCCTGATTTACCATGGGAGTTTACTCCAGAAGTTAATTACATTGACACAAAAATAGGAGAGCAAAGCTTAGCTTTTTATTATGCAAGAAATCTATCCGATCAACCTATGTCGGGAATGGCAGTGTATAATGTTACACCTTTTAAGGCAGGCAAGTATTTTAATAAAGTTGCGTGTTTCTGCTTTGAAGAACAATTATTATCATCAAAGAAAAAAACGGCAATGCCTGTATCTTTCTTTATAGATCCTGAAATTATTAATGATTCCAGCACTAAAGAGTTAAGTGAAATCACTTTATCATACACATTTTTTAAGCTTAAGTAATGTATAATTTATTATATAATATAGTTACTATATTATATAATAAATTATGACCTTGTTTTCACTAAAAAAAGCCATCAATCTTATATTTCCCAATGCATGCGTAAATTGTGAGCAGATCATCAGTGAAGATATTGAATTATGCAACGAATGTAACTTAAAAATAAACTTCTTAGCTAAACATTACTGCAATGTTTGTGGCTCAGTAATTGCAAATAACATTTATACATGCGGTAAATGTATTATCGATCCTCCTAAATTTAAAGTTTTAAGATCTGTTTTTGCATATGATCAAAATAGCAAAGATATAATAATAAATTTAAAATTTTTCGATAATTTAAATCACGTAAAAACTTTTGCAAAATGGATGCATCAATTTCATAAAGATATATTTAAAGATGCAGATCTTATTATTCCTATTCCATTACATAGATTGCGCTTATTTAAACGTAAATATAATCAATCAGCTTTGCTTGCAAAAGAATTAGCTAAAGTAACTAATCTGTTCTATGTACCTTATGCAATAAAAAGGCTCCGTAATACCAATCCTCAAGCTGGTCTTTCATTAAAACAGCGTGAAAAAAATTTGAAAAATGCTTTTAGTATTTGTAATAAGGAGATTATAAAGAATAAAATTGTAATATTAATTGATGATGTAGTAACAACGGGAGCAACCGTGAGATCCTGTGCTCATGAAATCTTAAGCTCCGGTGTAAAAGAAGTAAGGGTTCTGTCACTTGCCAGAACAGTGAATGATTTTGAAAATTTTATACTTAATGAATAATGTGTTGTACAGTTCACATTTTTTCTTGATTCAATTGTTATATACCAGAAAAAGATTTATAGAAATGCTATATATATCATCTACTAAAAAAGTATAAGAAGAGAAATAAGTATAAAAATAAAAAGGTTTTAAAATTTTATTTTCAAGTAATTAAAGATCCGTTGTGACTAATTTTTATTAATACAGCTACGAGATATAGATAGCAAATACCAGTACTTTTGAATCTAGACTTCTGATTATTGTTTAAAGTACCAAGTAGTTATTTTTACTGTTTTGTAAAATTTGTGATCATATTAAAGAAATGCCTTAGTCTACTGTTTGTTATAAACTTATTTGCATAATACAAAAAATATTGTTCGATTAGAGTAAAAAAATTCCTCAGATTATAATATTTATAAAACTTTATAAACTATTTTTCAGTTATATTATCAATCTATGGCACGATTCTTTATATGTTATTACACATATTATCAATAACTACACTCTTTTTATTATTGATTTTTAGCAAATTTTATCAGATTTTAAACCACATCACATTTTATTAAAGTATTGTATAATGGTTGCTGCTACTTCTTCTATTGATTTTTGTGTCACGTTAATAATTGGCCATTTTTGCTCTTTAAACAGCTCCTCTGCTTTATTTACTTCTGCTTTTACTTTCTCGTAATTAGCGTATATGTTATTATTTTCATTGTTAATTGAAGTTAGTCTATTTTTGCGTATTTCTATTAGTCTGTAAATATCTATTGTTAGACCTATTACTAACTTATCTTTTAACTTTTCTAAATCAACATAAAATGGTATTTCACCAACAAAAGGAATATTTGCAACTTTATAACCTCGATAAGCTAAATACATACCAGTTGGTGATTTTGATGTGCGAGAAACTCCAACTAAAATTATATCTGCCTTGTCAATATCTTTTATATTCTGCCCATCATCATGATTCATAGTATAGGTTATTGCTTCAATTCGCTGAAAATATTCATCATTTATCTCATCATATAAATTTGGGTTTAAATCTTTCTGAATATTAAGATAAGATGAAATTTCTCTGATAATATGTGACAATATTGCTATATAAGGAACTTCTAAATTTCTACAATTATCTTTTAAATATTTTCTTAACTCATCATTAGTTACAGTACATATAACCAAATTATATTCGCTATTTTTAGTTTTGATTTTTTCTATAATTTCATCAATTTGTCCCTTATTCTCTACAAAAGACCATACATATTCAACTGTTTCTACAGATCGAAAGTGTTTAAGTGCTGATTTTGCAACCGATATTACAGTTTCACCACTTGAATCTGATACTAAATGTAAATTGAGTTTTTTTAGTGCCATTTTTTCCTGAGGTTCACGACAAACTTAAATGTTATAAAGGTTAATGACCTTGATTATAAAATATGGTAGGTTAAAGAGAGATTTTGCCAAGAGTAAAATACATAAAATAAAACCTGTAAAAACTTAATAGAATAGAATTTTGATTGAGAAAAATGGCTACATGATCTGATTAATAAAAGCGAGATTATTTTGACATAATAAAAAGTGTATGTTTTGTGCTATCTTTTCAGCTAATTGAGTAATATTATCAAGGTTTTCAAATTTTGATAATACATAATCTGCTAAATTTGTATTGGTTTCAGGCCTGCCAATTCCAATTCTCAACCGCCAATAATTATTACCTATAGAATTATCTATAGATTTAAGACCGTTATGTCCTGCAGAACTGCCACCTTTTTTTATTTTTATCTTACCCAGCTTTAAGTCAGCATCATCGTGTATAACTAATACACCATCTAATGCTATCTTGTAAAAACTCAGTACTTTTATTAAACACACACCAGAATTGTTCATGAATGATTGAGGTTTTAAAAGCAATACCCGATTGTTATCGATCATTCCAGAACTTATAAAATAGTTATCCTTTTTGGAAAAATTTTGAAAACTCCAATGCTTACAAATTGCATCAACGATGATAAAACCTAAATTATGATAAGTAAATTCATACCTTCTGCCAGGATTACCAAGACCAACTATTAGGTACACTATTCTTGATTTTTAGGCTCTTCAATTTCACTGTTAGCTGAAGAAATCGTCAAAATTGTAAAATTATCTTCCTCATGAGATACAACATCAGCACCTTCAGGTAGTTTTACATCATTGATATGTATTGATTGCCCAATCATTTTACCAGATAAATCAACTTCAATAACCTGTGGTATATTATCAGGAAAACATTTAATAGTAATTGAACGGCACATAATGTTTAATATGCCTCCTAACTTAATTCCTGGAGCTTTATTTTCATTTACAAAGGATAAAGGTATATCTATTTTAATTTCAGTATTTGTATCTACAAATTGAAAATCAACATGTTGTATAGTGTCTTTTACCACATGCCACTGAATGTCACGAACAATAGCATATTCCTTCTTTCCTGATATATTGAGTTCTATTAAATGTGCAGAAAGAAGACCTAACTTATATTGCTTTGAAAATTCTTTAGCGCATAAGGTCAGATTTATATTTTCACGCCCTTTCCCATAAATAACCCCAGGAATATTTTCCTCTTTTCTTAATAAACACATTGCTTTCTTTTTTGTAACATTACGCAATTCTGCGTTAATAGACACTACCTGCTGTTGTACCACGTTTATTTACTCCAATTCATAACTCTTGCCATGAATCATAGCATAAAAAATATTTATTTCAAATTTTATACTGGTATGGTTTCTTTATCTTTTAAAGTCAGTATCGAAGAAGATATAAATATTGAAGAATAAGTACCAACCAAGACTCCGAAAAAGATAATTAAGCTGAAATCCTTTACTATGTCTTTACAAATTAATATTAATGGAATCGTTGCAAGAAGAGTTGTACCAGAAGTAAATGTAGTTCGTGCTAATGTAGCATTAATACTCTCATCTACTATTTTTTTCATCTCTTGATTTTTTTTACCTCTCAATTCTCTAATTCGATCATATATTACAACAGAATCATTGATTGAGTACCCTATAACAGTTAATAAAGCAGCTGTTGATGAAATATTGAATTCAATACCAACAAGGCTAATAAAGCCTGTAGTTAAAATGACGTCATGTATTAGTGCTATTGTTCCACAAAAACCATAACGCCAATCAAATCTCACCCATATATAAAAAAATATTCCAAAAATCGCAATTAATATAGCCGTTATTCCTTCAAAAATTTGCATTGAGCTTATTTGTGGGCCAACATAGTCTATTTTCCTATATATTATTGGATTGCCTAATTTTTCTACTAGTATTTCCTTTATTGTTTTGATTGTATTCTCATCCTTTGCATCCTTAAAATAAATTATTAAATTATTATCTGATTTTGAATTTTTTACTATGAAGCCACTAGTTTTTAAATCATCAATAACAGACATATTTTTATTTGAAGATGAAATTTCTATCATGACTCCACCTGTAAAATCTATTCCTAAATTCACTCCTCTCAATGTAATAATGAGTAATGATAAAGTTACGAGAATAATACTAATTAACATAGTTAATTTTCTATATTTACTGAACTCTATATTAAGATTATCTGGAATTGGTCTAAACACCACCTTATCTATCACCAACTATACTAAAACATACTAAAAGAATTTTAGGCAAAAACATATGTGCGGGAATGACGGGACTTGAACCCGTGACCTCATGCGTGACAGGCATGCGCTCTAACCAACTGAGCTACACCCCCCATGTTTATTTTATTAAAAACATTAACTCTAAAGGTAATTACCATGTTATAATTTGTCAATGTTTTTTGTTTGCTTTATTATATATTTTCTATTATTATATAGATAACTTAATTTCACACATGGTAAGTACAAATAGTCCCGTTAGGGGTCATGCCATGGAGGATAAACTATTTGGAGGGAAATGATTATGGTAAATATACCTAAATTCACTATACGTGATTTAGCAGGCGCTGGTATACATTTTGGACATAAGACTAGTCGCTGGAATGCAAAAATGGCTCCTTACATATATGGTATAAATCAGACAAACAATATACATATAATTAATTTGGAAAAAACATTACCATTACTAAAAATTGCTTTAAAAGCTCTATACGATGTTGCATCTAAACATGGACGTATTTTATTTGTTGGTACAAAATTTCAAGCATCTGATGTTATTGCAATTGAAGCAATTCGTTGTGGTCAATATTATGTAAATGATCGTTGGTTAGGTGGTATGCTTACGAATTGGGGTACTGTTTCTTCTTCGGTAAGAACTTTAGTGCAATATGAAAAAGTGCTAAACGATGAAGAAAGTACTTTAACAAAAAAGGAACTAGGGAATATTGATAAGAAAAGGAAAAAACTTGATAAGTCACTAGGTGGCATTAGAGAAATGGGTGCATTGCCAGACATCCTATTTGTTGTTGATACTAACAAAGAAAATGTGGCTGTTAAGGAAGCTAAGAAATTGGGTATTCCATTGGTTGCAATTCTTGATACTAATTCAAATCCAGATGGAATTACTTATCCTATACCTGGAAATGATGATTCTAGAAAATCTATAGAGCTTTATTGTCGATTAGCTTCTGACTCTATATTATCAGGAATGGAGTCCAATTTAGCAAATTCTGGGGTAAAAATTGATAATATTGAAGGTGATGAATTTATTAAAGATAAGATGCTGGAAAAAAGTGAAATTGTTCAAACTAGAAAAAAAAGCAGTAACATTACAGTAGGAGAAAGTGAAAGATGACAATAAATATAAATGACATAAAATTACTACGTGATAGAACTGGTGCAGGTATAAGTGACTGCAAGAAGGCGCTGGAAGAATGTAATGGGAATATTGAAAGAGCAAGTGATAAGTTGCGTGTTATAGGGTTAGCTAAAGCTGGTAGAAAATCTGACAGAGTAGTTTCAGAGGGCTTAATAGCTATGCACTTATCTGAAAATTATGGAGTATTAATTGAGTTAAATTGCGAAACAGACTTTGTTGCAAAGAACGAAAGATTTATGGGGTTAGCTTTAAAATTAGCTTCACTTGCATGCAAAGAACGTTTTACTAAGATAGATGAGTTACAAAATGCTAAGTATGAAGAAACTAGCACAGTAAATGAAGTTATTTTAAATGAAAGTTCCGTTCTTGGTGAAAAGCTACAGTTAAGTAAATTTGATTATGCTACAGCTACGAATGGAATTATAGCAGGTTATGTTCATGGCTCCACATCTAGTACGGGTAAAATTGGAGCTTTAGTTGTGTTAGAGTCACATGGAGATAAAATAAAATTACAGGAGATCGGAAAACAAGTAGCCATGCACATAGTTGCTATGAAGCCCGAAGCTCTATCTATAGATGATTTAGGACAAGATAAGCTAAATAATAAACGTTCTTTAATTTTAGAAGAAGTAAAAAATTTAAATAAGCCTGAAGAAGTCACAAAAAAGATAATAGATGGTCGTATGGCTAAATATTATGAAGAAGTTGTTTTGCTAGAGCAAAAATTTATCAAAGATGATAAATTGAGTGTTTGCGATTTTTTAAAATCAAGCTTGAATGTTCCTGTTGAATTATCTAGTTACAGGTTACTTGCTTTAAGTAATGACAATTAAGATGTCTACTTTAGTGGATCTAAAGAGTGAAGTAATATATTCCAGAGTATTATTCAAACTTTCTGGTGAAGCCTTAATGGGAGAAAAGAATTTTGGTCACGATATGGAAACCATAAGCGCTTTATCCAATGAAATAATAGAAGTTTATAAACTTGGAGTTCAAATTTGCATTGTCGTTGGTGGTGGCAACATTTTTCGTGGTGCATCTGCTTCCTTCAGTGGTTATGAAAGAGCAAGTAGTGATTATATAGGAATGCTTGGCACTGTAATTAATTCTTTAATTTTGCAAAATTTTTTAGAAAAGAGTTCTATAGTATCTAGGGTAGTTTCTGCTATACCTATGACTACTATATGTGAATCTTATATAAGAAGAAAAGCTATTCGTCATTTAGAAAAAGGTAGAATAGTAATTTTCGCAGCAGGAACTGGTAATCCATTTTTTACCACAGATACGGCTGCGGCTTTACGTGCTGTTGAAATGAATTGTGATGTAATTCTAAAAGGTACACAGGTAAGCGGTGTATATTCTTCCGATCCTAAACAAAACAAGGATGCAGTAATGTATGATAAGCTTTCTTATACAGATTTGTTGGCTCGAGATCTTAAAGTAATGGATGCATCTGCTATTTCACTTGCACGCGAAAATTCAATTCCTATTATAGTTTTTTCTCTAAAAGAAGAAAAAATGGTTAACATTATCAAGGGACAAGGAATTTATACTATTGTTTCTAATTCTGAATAAATGAGTGCATATGTTAAATGATATAAAAATTAAAACAAAAGATAGAATGCTCAAAACGCTTCAATCTTTCCATGATGATATTAAGGGTGTGCGTACTGGTAGAGCCAGTCCGTCACTACTTGATGGTATAATGATAAATGTTTATGGTGGGCATCAGAAACTCAATCAAGTTGCCGGGGTTTCAGTGATAGATAATAGAACTTTATTAATAAAAGTTTGGGATGTTGAAACTGTAAGTGAAGTAAAAAATTCTATTTTAAATGCTAATCTTAACTTGAACCCTGTTATTGAAGGTAGTAGCATACGTGTAGCTCTTCCAGAATTAACGCAAGAAACTCGTCAAAAGCTAGTTAAGCTATTGCATCAGTTTGCTGAAAATGCACGTATTGCTATTAGAAATATACGTAGAGATATTATAGAAGAAGTAGAAAAAATGAAAGAAGATAAACAGATATCAGAAGATGATTTTCATAATATTAAAAAAGAAGTACAAAGTATTACAGATGATAATATTAAAAAGATAGATTCTGAGTTATCTACTAAAGAAAAAGATATACTTCACACTAAATGATTAATGAATTAAATCCTGAATATCTGCCGAAGCATTTAGCAATTATTATGGATGGTAATGGCAGATGGGCAATAAATAAAGGAAAAGCAAAAATTGATGGGTATAAAAAAGGTGGCGAAGTTGCATACAACATTGCTAAATATTGTGCAGATCTCACCATACCATACTTAACTTTATATGCATTTTCTATAGAAAATTGGTCAAGGCCTGAAGATGAAATTAACGATCTCCTTGATTTGTTTTATTCTTTTTTAGTTAATGAAAATAGAATAGATTTTATCTGTAATTGCAATATTAAGTTAAACTTCATCGGCAATTTGAATCTATTACCTAATAACATACTAGAACGGATAAAAAAAGTAGAAAAAATTACATCTAATAACAGTGGTTTATTACTGACTATAGCAGTAAGTTATGGTGCAAAACAAGAAATCATACAAGCTATAAGCTTTGTTATAAAGAATAATATTGATTGTGTATCAGAATATGAGTTTGAAAAATTTCTATACACTAGGGGCCTTCCACAATTAGATCTTTTGATTCGAGCTGGTGGAGAAAAGAGGCTAAGCAATTTTTTATTATGGCAAGCTGCTTATGCTGAATTATATTTTTGCAACACTTTGTGGCCTAATTTTTCTTGCAAACATCTAACAAAAGCATTACAAAAATATATACAAAGAGAAAGAAAATATGGTAGATAGTAATTTCATTATTAGAGTGTTATCTGCAACAGTGATATTATTTATATTTTCCTTTGCGGTTTATTTTAGTGACTTATCCTTTTACCTATTAATTTTTTCAATAACAGTTTTATCTTCTTTTGAGTGGTATAATTTAACACGAGGAAATAAAATTTTTTATATTTTTGCATTAATATTAATCGCACTACCAAACGCTTCATTAATATACCTATATAACCTACCACAAGGAAAACATGTATTGGTGTGGCTTATCTTAACTATTTGGAGCATTGATATCGCTGCCTACTCATTCGGTAAACAATTTGGCGGAGCTAGAATATGTCCAATTATTAGCCCTAGAAAAACATGGTCAGGACTGCTTGGAGCCATTATAATTAGTGTGGTGTTGACGACTTTTGGGTCGTTGTTTTTAAGGTTGTTTCCAATTCTTTATTCTCCTGCAATTGGGTGTATTATCGCTATTGTAGCTCAAGTAGGTGATTTCACTGAATCAGCCATAAAAAGAGCTTACGGAGTCAAAGATAGCGGTAGTATTATACCAGGTCATGGAGGAGTTCTCGATCGTATGGATAGTTTTATTTTCACGGCGCCACTTGTTGCAATCTTAATACAGTAAATAAAACGAAGATTGAAATATCACCTTTTATTACTATATATAATTGATACTTTATCAATATAAACCCTAATTTATTTTCAATTCTATTACCGTTAGAATTATAGATGTTCCTTTATAATTCTCGATATCCTCTATTTACTTATTGAAAAAAACATGTTAATAATGATTTTAGTTATATTAAATAGGGAGAATTTGTGGCAGTTCCTAAAAGAAAAAAGTCTAAGTCTCGGCGTAATATGCATCGCTCCCATCATGCTATTAAACCTAAAAATGTTGTATTAAATTCAACAACTGGGGAGTTTATGTTATCTCACACCATAGCACTTGATGGTTATTATAATGAGAGGAGCGTTTTCTCTAAACAGCAGGTTGCGGAATAGTGATATGCTATGCTACCTACTTTTAATAGTAACATAGTTATTGCACTTGATGCTATGGGAGGTGATTTCGCACCTCTTTCAGTAATAAAAGGTGTCGACTTTTTCTTAAGTAATATTCTTGATCAGAATAAGAAAATTTTCTTCCGTATTTATGGAGATAAGCAAGAGGTTCTACCTTTACTCTCAAAATATAAAAAAGTAAATGATAGTTCTGAATTTATTCATTGTTCTGACAATGTTCTAGCAAGTGACAAACCATCTTTTGCACTAAGGCGCCGCAGGGACTCAAGTATGACAGCAGCTATTGAAGCAGTCAAGCAAGGTAAAGCCCTTGGAGTAATATCTTCAGGCAATACTGGTGCATTAATGGCAATTTCAAGGTTTGTTTTAGGTACACTACCAAGTATTTATCGTCCTGCTATTGTATCTATATGCCCTACTAAATCAAAAAGCTTTGCATTGCTTGATCTAGGTGCAAATGTTGATTGTAACGCTGATTCATTATTTCAATTTGCATTAATGGGAAGTATATTTGCAAAAGTTGCGTTAAAAATTGATAATCCTGAAGTTGCTTTACTTAACATAGGGGTAGAAGAAATTAAAGGCAATGATTCAGTAAGAGGTGCTTTTGAGTTACTTAAAAATTCTTCGTGTATTAATTTTAAAGGTTATATAGAAGCAAGTGAATTTCTAGAAGGTAATGTAGATGTCATTATTACTGATGGCTTTGTTGGTAATGTAATGTTAAAAACAGCTGAAGCTACTGCAAGTACTTTTGTTAGTCTGATAAAAAAAGAATTGTTTAACTCATTGATAAACAAAATACTTGGTATATTATTAAAACCTCAGCTAAAAAAAATACTAATGCGCTTTGATCCTAAAGTCAGAAGTGGAGCTATGTTTTTAGGTCTTAATGGTATTGTTATCAAAAGTCATGGAAATTCTGATGCTATTTCTCTTGCTCATACTATTAAATTTGCAGTAAATTGTATAAATGAAAATCTCAATCAAAGAATAATTAGTGGAGTAAATAATATTGTATAAAAGTTTTATATTAAGCACAGGCTCTTACTTACCAGAAAAGATACTAAACAATGATGATATTGCATCAAAGGTTGATACAAATGATGAATGGATTAAAAAACGCACAGGAATCTTTCAAAGGCATATAGCAGATAAAAAAGAATTAACATCAGATTTAGCCGTAAAAGCTTCAGAAAATGCCATAAAAAATGCTAAAATCACAGTAAATGATATTGATTTAATTATAGTAGCAACTACAACACCTGATAAAACCTTTCCTAGTTGTGCAACAATTGTACAAAATAAGCTAAAATGCAAAAACGCATTTGCTTTTGATATTCAAGCAGCATGTTCTGGTTTCATATATGCAGTTACAGTTGCTGATTCATTGATTAAGTCTAATGATAAAATAAAACATGCATTAGTTATCGGTGCTGAAACAATGTCCAGAATTATTAACTGGGAAGATCGATCAACTTGTATACTATTTGGTGATGGTGCTGGTGCAGTGATAATGAAATCTATAGCATACTGTGAAACTAACTCTTTAACACAAAAAAGTCTAAAAGGTATAATATCAACAAGTCTATATTCTGATGGCAATATAGATATTTTACAGACGAATGGTGGTGTATCATCTACTGGTAGCTCGGGAATAATATGTATGAATGGTAGAGAAGTATTTAAACATGCAGTAGATAAATTAGTGTTTTCAGTACAAGAAATATTAAATTGTAATGACTTAAAAATTAGTGATGTAGACTGGCTAATTCCTCATCAGGCAAACACCCGTATTATTGAATTAGTAACAGAAAAGTTAAATTTTCCAACTGAAAAGGTTATCAATACCGTTGATAAACACGCAAATACCTCATCTGCTTCAATTCCATTGGCCTTTAACCTAGGAATTCAAGAGTCAAAAATAAAACAAGGTGACATATTAATGTTAGCAGCTATAGGTGCAGGACTTACGTGGGGTTCTGTTTTGCTACGTTACTAAATGTTACTTATTATCAATCTCTTCCATTAATTTTTTTACCAAAATTCTAAGTCTCTTGCTCAATTTATCAAGGTTTTTAATAACGTCATCTTGTGTATTGTGAGCTTTAATTAACTCTTTGTAATTTTCTTTGATATTATTATTAATGTTTTCAATTTGTTTATTAATTTTATCAACATTACCCAAGTCCGGTATCATAAGATTAGGCTCATTCTCACCCAACAGACCACTATTAGCCATAAATTGCTGAGACATTTGCATAAACGGCTTTAAAGTTTGATTAAGTAACTCAGGATCTTTAGCCAGTTTTTCTATTTGTTCCTTACAAGTTTTCATATATTGGTTCATAAAATCATTCTCTTCGTCTACCATATTTGCCTGCCTATAAAAATTAACTAATTATATAATACACTATTCTGCTATTAAAAACAATAAAAAAACATGCCTAACCCAACAAAATACTTTACTTAATGGAAAAAATTTCTCCTGATATTTTACAATCATCAGAAACTAATTTCATAAATTTATCGGTTGATAGCTCTAATTCTGGAGCATCTTTATTGTTAATGAAGTTTTGCAAATATACAGCATTTACACGTAATTCTGTATCCCCTTTTATTTCAGATGCGTATACTTTTACCATTGTTTCCAAAGCAGCCTTACTTGCAGCATATGCTCCCCAATATGGGTAAGATCCCGGAGATAATGTTACTTCAGAAGTAAGAAAAACTATTCTTCCAGCATTAGATTTTTTTAATATAGGATCTAAATTTTTTAATAAATACCAATGAGAAATAAAATTTGTATCCATTATAGTCTTAAATGTTTCAAGTTCATAGTTTTGAATAGAAGTTAATTCTCCTAAAATTTCGGTACAAGAAACTAATATATCAAGCCCTCCAGGTTCTGATGATTTTAGATCAGTTATTTTATTAGCCAGTAACTTTACATTTGTAAAGTCTAAAAGGTCAAGCTGTATTAGCGTGACTGATTCATCTTTGAATTCTTCAAATTCTTTAATTTCATTATATAATGCGTTAAGAGTTTCAATAAATCTTGAAACTAAGATTACTCTTGAACCTTCTCGTATGAATCTTTTTGCTACAGTAGAACCTATTTTTCCAGAAGCTCCAGTTATAAGAGCTATTTTACCTTCTAGAAGCTTACCCATAATATGCCCTCCTTTATTTAACAAAATTCTTAGAGTATTTTAAATGAAAATTGAATTTTGCTCCATATATAAAAATTAGACTGACCATATAAAAAAATAATAATGATACTATCATACCACCCAAACTTCCATATATAAGATTTAATTGATAAAAAGATATTTTCAAGTACTGCTTAAAAGTTGAAGCAGAAATTGTCAATAGAAAAACAGAAATTAATGATCCTGGAAAGACATCAACTAAATTTTGTTTTATATTTGGTAACATAAAATAAAGCCAAGAAATTACTGTAAAAAGTACAAACTCAACAAAAAAATATTTAGCATAAGTAAAACTATAGTAAGAAAAATTTATAAGCATTGGTATTAATGTAGAACATACTATTGTTAATGTTATAAGG
Organism: Wolbachia endosymbiont of Chironomus riparius; assembly: GCF_918315375.1. NCBI lineage: Bacteria > Pseudomonadati > Pseudomonadota > Alphaproteobacteria > Rickettsiales > Anaplasmataceae > Wolbachia > Wolbachia endosymbiont of Chironomus riparius. Next base: position 70,015 of record NZ_OU906733.1, on the reverse strand, counting down.
AACGTAATAACTAAAAATTGTAATATACTTAATATTCTTCCCATTATATAAGGTGGCGAAACTGATACCCTGTAAGCTTTATTTAATATACTTCTTAATCCTTCAATCGTAGATGAAGCAGTCCAAACTGCACCCAAGATTGCTAGAGTCAACATATTTTGTGGTGGACCTGAAATTATTTCCTTAATACGTGGCATTAAAGATGCTAAAATATCCTGAGGTATATTATCAATTATAAATAACCACCCTATATTATATTGATCCAGTAAATTTGCAAACATTGATGCTAAAGCCATTAAAACAATAAGAAAAGGAAATATTGATAATAATATTAAGAATGATAAATATCCTGCGTGCTCTAATCCACCATCGTAAATAGTATCAACTAAAGCTTTATACAGACAATAAATAATATTATAAAATTTTTGCAATAATTTGTTCATTGTAGTATATTCACACCCAAGACTATTCTAGTAAAATAAATTATACTTTTAAGTAAAATTTTTCTAAATTTACTCTTTTTAAATTTTTTATACACAATTTAAAACTTAAAAGAAAAATTAATTTCAAGTTGAACAAAGAACTTAATGATCCGTTATATATTCTTTGGTCAAGAAGGATTGAGCATTTTCAAAAATTTCCTGAGTAGTTCCAGATTCAATAATTTTGCCATTATGAAAAAAAACTACATTGTCAGATAACTTTTTTGCTTGTTTCATCGAATGAGTTACCATAATTATAGTAAATTTCAATTTTAACTCTTGTATAAGATTTTCAATAGCGTTAGTGGCTATTGGATCAAGAGCTGAGCATGGTTCATCCATTAGTAACATAGATGGTTTTATTGCAATCGCACGAGCAATACATAACCTCTGTTGCTGACCACCGGATAAATCTAAAGCACTTTCCTGTAATCTATCTTTTAATTCTTCCCATAGACTAACCTTAACTAAGCTATCCTCTACTATTTCCGTTAATTTTTGTTTATTTTTTATTATACCGTGTATTCTAGGACCATAAGCAACATTATCATATATTGATTTTGGAAAAGGATTTGGCTTTTGAAATACCATGCCAACTTTTGCTCTAAGCAGAACAACATCCATATCTCGTGAATATATATTACCTAAATTATCGATATTTGATTTGCCAGTAATTCTGCATCCATCAACATAATCATTCATACGATTAAAACAACGCAAAAATGTTGATTTACCACAACCAGATGGTCCAATCAAGGTAGTGATTTTTCTTTTATGAATTTCTAAATTCACATCAAATAAAATCTGTTTAGTATGGTACCAAAGATTTAGTTCATTAACTGAAGCATATACTGTATTCATATTACCTCTTGCATCGAATAAAGTCCATTAACTCTTCTTTTATTATCATATAACCACATTGCTGCTTGTACAGCACCATTGGCAAATATCTTACGACTAATTGCCTTATGACTTAGCTCTATTCGTTCACCGTAATTAACAAACATCACCTTATGATCTCCTATCACACCACCTGCTCGTGATACTGCAAAACCTATGCTGTCCTTTTGTCTTTCTGTTTTATTGTTGTATAAATATTGATTAATGTGAAAATCAATTTTTAAAGTCTCTGCAATTGTTTTACCAAGCTCTACAGCCGTGCCAGATGGTGAGTCCTTTTTTAAATTATGGTGCATTTCTAGAATTTCTACATCATATTTATCCCCTAATAATTTAGTAGCACTTTTTACCAACTTCAATAGTACATTCACACCTATACTCATATTTGCTGACCATAATATTGGAACTCTATCAGCATAATCTTGTAAATTAATACTGTCTATTCCAGTAGTACCACTAACAAATGGTTTGTTAAATTTCACAGCTGCTTTTAAGCACTCTAACATACATTCTTGAGCCGTAAAATCTATTACGACATCAGACAATTGAAATACATTATTAATAGAATTTGTAATTTTTAGTCCTATACTATAGCCATGACCTATAATTAACCCAACATCTTTACCTACACTTGAGCGTGCAAAAGCACCTGCTATTTTTACTCTTTCATTAGTAATTAATTCATTGATTACTGCTTTTCCCATTCTGCCCAAGCAACCTATTACTCCAATTTTTATTTTCATAAAATCCTCTGTATTTTTAAAGATAGACACAATACCTATTATTTAGGTTTTGAATTATATAATCTCTAAAATAAAGATTTATAAGTTAATTTATTTTCTTGTAGCAACTATTTTGTTAAACATAAATTTTATAGAGTCTTTTTCAACTTTAGAAGACAATTCAGTAAAAAATCTCTCCAATACATCATCATTAGTCATATGATATATATCACCAGGAGTTCCTGATTGAACTATACCTCCATTTTTCATTACGTAAATAAAATCTGCAACTTCTAATGCCTCTTGTGGATCATGAGTTACCATTAAGACGGGAATTTTTTTATGTCTAAATATTGATAATATATTATCTCTTATTTGATACTTTAACAGTACGTCTAAGTGAGAAAATGGCTCATCAAGTAACACAGCATCAGGATTCTGTGCTATTACTCTTGCTATTGCAACTAATTGTTGTTGTCCTCCTGATAAAGTATTAGGGTAGAAATTTTCATATTTTTTTATATTCAATAAATTCAGAATTTCTATAGCATTATTATATTTTTCTCTCTTGGAAGAATTTTTAATAGCAAAAGTTACATTCTCTACTACTGTTTTATGAGGAAATAATGCAGAATGTTGAAAAACTAATCCGATATTTCTCTCTTCTATTGCAACAGATATTTTATTATTTGCAACTAATTGGTTATTAATTACGATAGATCCGGATTTTGGATTTTCTATTCCAACAATTAATTTTAATAGTGTTGATTTACCACACCCAGAATGTCCAAGCAAACAAACAACATTGCCTTTCTTTACTTCAACACTTACTTTACTCAGATAAAATGATCATCGTTATCATAAAAGTAACAAACATTATTAATCAACATTCAGTTTTATTTTCACTATAAAATATAATACCACTATGTCCACAAAATATAGAAGCATTTTTATTTTGCTTATTTGATATTGATTGAAAAGATAAAAATCTACTATATATTTGTTATTTTAATAAACAACCGTCTACATAACTACTTTATAGCTTTTGAAAAATAACTAGACTATTAAATGAGCAAATAAAGGGACTATAGCTCAGTAGGATAGAGCGTTGGATTCCTAATCCGAAGGCCGTGCGTTCGAATCGCACTAGTCCCACCATTCTAGTTATTTTATGAACCTGTTTGTATTAAATTGATATAGATAGAACACTCTTTCCATTTATTTGTTTTTTCAATTATATTTTTGCAGCACTTAGCAAACTGTATTTTCATAATGTCATTATTTATGGCCAACTATCTCAGCAAAGTGCAGTTTTTTACTTATGTTAAGAAAATCACATAAGTAAATTACTTCTCAAGTTAAGAAAGCATCTCTATCTTAAAAAAACACTCGATATATAAAAATATTACTTTATAGATAAATTTATTCACATTAAATATTAATTTCTTTACTTTATCTATCAAATAAAATATAATTTATATTAAGTAATATCAAAAATATGAAAACAGAAAAATTGTCCAATACCGCCCCTTTGCTTTTTTTATGGATACCGAGAGAGCGTGGATTTACATTACCCGAACAATATAAAGAGAACATGCTAAAATGGGGAAATAATGAACCTCAACGAGATATTTATTTAATCGTAAATGGAAATGGCTTTACCAGAGAGCAATTTAAAAATCTAACCAAAACATTAAAACAAAATAAAATTTTCGTTCAAGATTTCAATAAATTAAATCTCGAGGGAGAAGATTTTTCTTTTCCGATAAATGAGCAAAACATTAAAATTTCTGATTATTATAGGGATATGTATAGCTCTAATTTTAAAAGGATGAGAGAAAAAACACCTAATGAGATAGGTAGGATACGATTTGATATAGAGATAGATTTAATGAAGCGCCTAATGCTAACTCAAATTAAAGAAATTACCGGAAGAAATGATGCTATTTATTTAGATATGGATATATTACCAGTAGAAAATGGCAAGCAAATTGGTGAAATTGATATGCAACATAATATTTCTTTTGGTAGTACATTTTGTTCTATAATTGCTTTAAATGATCCAAAAAATAGATTATTAACAGACACTATTAATAATATGAAAGATATGTTGTTATTTAAAAAAATATATGAAAGACCGCGTTTTTCTGAGGGGTGCATTTCATGTAAGGCTACATCCTATGCACATTTGAAAAATGATATAGGTATTTTTGATACCAAGCTAGCAGAAAGTGGTGCACAAATAGATGAAGATTCTGTGCCAATTGATAGCAGTTGGTGTGAAGATAACATAAGCAGTTTATATACAAAAGAAGAGCAAGCTCAGATAGAGCTATCTATTAGAAAAGATATAATTTATTTGCACCCAAAAAATACAAATGATGATCTCAAAGAAAAAAAAGAAAACAAAACTTCTGTAATGAAAATGAATCACCTCATGGCACCAACAATAGAAGAATTAAAAGGAATAAATTTCAGTATGAATATGAAAGTAGCATTGAATTAGTAGCTCTTATATTTATAGTTCGCTCAAAAGTAGAAAGTATTGAGCGTATATAGTGTATAGATATTGTTTCAACTGTAAAAACATTACAGATCTACTTATTGATGGATGGCTTGTGTTTGTTAAATTGCTCAAAAAATAAATTACACCCTATGTACACTCAAAGTACATACAATCCCAAGAGCATAAACTTTTCTAATTAATATATAATTATGAATCTTGAATTGGGTCTGTGATTTTTCTGTAAAAATTACAGTATTACTTCTAACATTCTATCTATCCGAAAATTTTATTTTATTACGAAAATAAAATACTTGACTAACAAACAAAACTTACCATTATGTTTAAATTAGTATTTTATATTAAGAATAGTATATGAATATAAAAGGAACAGCTGGGGGTATTGGTTCAGTTATGAGGAGTCGATCTCGAATGGAAATTAATCGCAGCAACACGAGATTAAATACTGATAAGAATATTGAGGATGGTGATTCATATGTGGATCTTTTACATATGGCTGTTTATTCCGGTGAGAGTCATTTTGTTAAAAATATTATTGAGAAAAAAAATGTTAATCCTAATTCACAGGACAAAGAAGGTAATACTCCATTACATAAAGCTATTCTATTTGGTTACAAAGATATAGCTTCCTTGCTTATCAATGAAATAAAAGTTAATATTAATATCAAGAATAAGAATGGCTTAACTCCTTTACATTACGCCGTTCTGAAAAAAAAACTTGACATAATTCGAATCCTTGTTGATAACGCAAGTATTGACGCTAATACTAGAGATAAGGAAGGTAATACTCCTTTACATCAATCAATTATACTTGGTTATAAAGATATAGCTTCTTTTCTCATTGATACGGAAAAAGTTAACCTTAACATTAGCAATAATTATTGGTTAACTCCTTTACATTACACCGTTCTGAATAATGATATTGATACGCTCAGGCTCCTTGTTTATAATCCAAGAATTAACACTAATGTTAAGGATAAAAATGGTAATACCCCTCTACACAATGCTGCTCAAATTAATAATAGTAATATAATATATTTTCTAATTCTGCAGTCAAAAGTTGATCCTAATATAAAAAATACTAATCTCCAAACACCTTTACACATTATTGCTGAAAATTCCTCTCTGGATATATTTCAATTTTGCCTTAAACAGAAAAAAATTGATACTAGCATTCGGGATAACAATGGCAAAACCCCTCTAGATATAATTCCTGAAGATTCAGTGATTAAAGTTGGCCCTTTGATTGATATTATATCAAAAAATGGCAGTATTAGTGAATTTAAAGATTTTAAAGAGAAATATAATATCAATTTAGATGCTAAGAGCAATGTTATCAGGACTGTTGCATTCTATGCTGTTCAAAATAATCGTTTGGAAATAATTGAATATCTGATTAAGGAACTACATTTAGAACCTACCATCAAAGGTTCATTAGGCAATAGCCTTTTACATCAAGCCATCATTTATAACAAAACATATATAGGAAGCAAGCTAATAGAAATTTATAATTTAGATGTCGATTGTAAAAATAATAATGGTAAAACACCTTTGCATTTTGCTTCTGAATATGGCTACTTTGATGCAGTTGTAAACCTTATCTCTGCAGAAGCTGATGTTAACATTCAAGATAACAATGGAGATACCCCTCCCCATTTAGCTGCTAAAAATGGTTTTTTAAATATAGTTAAATTCTTTATTGATCTTGGAAATTTTGAGGTGACTGATAAAATGATGTTGATCCTAACATCAAGAATAACAATCTTGTCACCCTTTTACATTTAGTGGTAGGGCTTAATAACCAAGATACAGTAAAATATCTTGTAGAGAAAAAAGAAGCTAATACTAATGCTCAAGACAATGATAGAAATACTCCTGCACATTATGCTGCTCAGAATCGTAATTTAAAAATGTTAAATTACCTTCAGCAGCATGGATCTAATTTAAATACTAAAAATAATAATGATCAAACACCTATGTGCATTCTTACTAAAGGATGTACGTTTGATTCTCATGAGGTTCTTCCTCATGAAAAATCACAGCGGTTACTTAACATAGATCTAATTAATGCTGCAGGTGAAGGTAATCTAAGTGAAGTTAGGAATCTTATAAAAAAAGGAGCTGATATTAATTATACTAGTGTTTGGAGTGTTTTACATGCAGCTGCTTCCTCAGGTAATCAGCGTTTAGTGGAATATCTTATTGAGGAAAAAAAATTTAATAATATTGATCTGAAGGATAATTTTTATGGCGGCACTCCTTTAAACGTAGCAGCTCGTTACGGTAACCTGAAGATAGTCAAATACTTAATTAGCAAAGGTGCTAATCCTAATATAAAGCAAAATTTTTCTAATCAGAATACTCCTGCTCACGAAGCTGCTACACGTAATGATTTAGTTATGTTAAATTATCTTAAAAATGAAGGAAAAGCTGATTTAAATATTAAAAATCGTAATGGTAGTACACCTGTAGATCTTCTTTCTGAAGAAAATAAAGTAAAGTTTTTAAATCAGGTTAGTCATAATCGTAAACGTCGTGACATAGTAGCAACTACAAATGCTCTACCATCAAATATACAGAACGGTTTTATTAACTTGGTTCAAGATAATTCAACAAATTCTCCAATGCAAATTGGATATCAAGAGCACAATATATTGGTACCAGAAATAAATTCTAATGTAATAAATGGTATAATAATATTAGGTGTTCTAACTGCTGGTTTATTGAATAAAACAAGACATAAGCAACCAGTTCCTGAAGAGCTTTTACCGCCAATTGAACAATCGAGAAAGATAAATAATTTTGATGGAGGTTTGCAAAATCTAAGTGAGGGTATAAGAAAATGTGGAGGAGATAGTCTTAATCGTAAACGTCGTGATATAACAGAAGGTCAATCAGTTTCATGGTTTTCATCGATAAAAGATACCGTTGTGAATCTTGTTGATAGTTTTGTTAACTTATTAGTTGGTGATTCCAAAGATACAATGACTTTCCAAGAAAATAGTAGTACAAGCAATAAGTTATCATTAAGTACTCTTTCTACTAAGCTAACAAATGAAACACAGAGCAAGCAACTAAAAATAGATAAGGATCTTTTACAACTAGTTGATAAATCTATTCAAAAAAATAATGCTAGTGATATTCAACATAATCTTATAGGAAGAATTAAAAACATGAATAAAAAAAATAACCCTAGAACTAATTTTGATGATGTATCAGTACATGGTAACATAACAGAATTACAAAAGAATTATGTAGCTTTAACATGAGGGATTTATTAATTAACCAAAGAGAGGAATAAATTTATTATGTTCATTTATGTATCATTAGCTGTAATCATCTTTATTATTTGTGATAATTTGCTGGATTCTTGACAATTACTAAAAGAAAGTAAAAATGCTAAAGAAAATTTCTCTTATCGCTTTAGCATTTTTCAAAAAAGTATAATTAATGCTCAGTTAAAACTTCAAAATTGTATTTTTCTTTTTCAAGATAATGGTTTTATAAAATCTTTTGCATAGTTTGTGGAGACTTATTCCCGTTCTAGAATGATGAATAATGTTACTATTTTAGTATATTATTAATATTTAATAATTATCTTAACCTAATCTAAGACAATATATTCAAGACAGCGGTATACATCACATAGTAAGAAAAAATCAATATATTTAGCGTAAAATTACCTTATATCTATCATATGTAAAAATTAAAATGGGATTGTATATAGGTAAAGAAAGAAGAATAGTAAATGTAGTTACTCAACATTGGACTAATATAAAAGGTGTAGGTAGGGATTTTCCAGAGAGAAGCGAGATAGATACTTCAGAGATAATGGAATCATGGCAGCATTGTTTTATAATAGAAGTAAAGAATTCAGGTTATATATGTGAAGACGCGGGAGAAAAAGCTACAGAATTTTATGGTTTTCAGAAAAATATGTGTATTGATAATCGTTATTCAACTGATGCACCGTTTTTACGACTATATACAATAGATGCAGTACTTGAAAAATTTGACACTTTAGTAGAAGATTGTTACCCAATCACTGAACAAGAAGAAAGTGAAAGTATTAAAATCAGGCAAGTATTGTTACCATTAGGTGATCAAAACAACAACATTAGCCATATATTAGGTGTAATCACATTCAAATTTCTATAAAGAATACAATTTCATTTGATTCTTTCATAAAATTATCTATAATAAATATATTAAATGATAAAGAGTTTGTTGCAGTATGAAGAAAATAAAATTGAAAACTAAATCTTCCGTTAAAAAACGTTTTCGTCTTACAGCTACCGGCAAAGTTATTGCTACTCAATCTGGAAAAAGGCATGGTATGATAAAAAGAAGTAAATCCAATATTCGTAACCAGCGCGGTACAACAATTCTTGGTAAGTCTGATTCACGTATAGTGAAGCTTTATATACCTTATGGTCTTTAAATGTGGAGGTAAAATAGAATGGCTAGAGTAAAACGTGGAGTAACTACACATGCTCGTCATAAAAAAATATTGAAATTAGCAAAAGGCTATAGAGGCCGTGCAAAAAATTGTTATAGAGTCGCATTGCAAAGAGTTGAAAAGGCACTTCAATACGCTTATAGAGATAGAAGAAATCGTAAACGTGATTTTCGTAGCTTGTGGATAATACGTA
>NZ_OU906733.1:0-60235 GCF_918315375.1 Wolbachia endosymbiont of Chironomus riparius | reverse complement strand
TCTCTGTTAATTGCTAAATAAATGTAGATTTACTTTCAATTCTGTATTTTGAAGATTCTTCTTTATTGCTATTAACTAAATTGCCTTTAACATAACTTCTGCATCTAGTTACTAGTAGATTGAATAAATTATAAACACATACTTTTTTATTTGCTATTTCACGTAAAGCAATTGTAGTGTTTTTACGATTTTTTAGCTTGGCTGTCTGATCTGGCTTACCTGCTCCTGTATTTAAGTCATGTACCCTTTGACTTGCTAGAAGAACTAATTTAAAGCTATTGCTAACTTGTTCTACGCACTTTTCTACAGTAAATTCAACCATTTTATTACCTTAAATAGATCTAATAATATAAAAGAAAATATAATATGTCAATTCTAAATTTATTGTAATTCGATTTCGTATTTGACTTTTTCTAACTCAGGTTTTACTTCTTCATTTTTTGCTACCTTAATAATTACTGTATAATTTAGTTTTTTTAGAAAAACTAATAACCTTTCTAAAGAGAAACCATTTATTTTATCATTCTTAATTTGTGATACTTTTGGTTGATCAATACCTAGTATTTCAGCAGCATAAGATTGTGTCCAAGAGTTCTTTTCTATGATGCTTTTTATAATATTAATTAGCTTTTTTTTTATTTCCATACTACCTAGCTTATTTAATGATATTGTCTCCATAACTCTTCCTCGTTTATTTTATATACCCATTTATTATCTTTATTAAGAATTGTGAAAATACTACAGTACCTTAACAGTAAGGTACTGTAGTATTTTCACTAACTTCTTAATTAATTTTAAATTCTTATTTTATCTAAAAAATCATTTATAGCAAGAATAAAATTCTATTTATAATATTAATAGTATAAAAATTTTTATTTTATAAATTCGCTTTACATAAGAAATTTATAAATTGAAATCTTAAAAAAGTGCTTATTTTTTGTAACTTCTATTTTAAAAAGAATGAATTTGTATTTTATTCAAAAAAACAAAAATATTTATTGCTTTTAAATTAGCATTAATAAGTCATTATAAAATAAGTGAATAGATACTAAACTTATGATAAAAGAAACAAAAAAAGACGTAGCAGTTATTATGGGGAGTCAATCAGATTATGACACTATGATCTATACTATTGATGTTTTGAAGGAATTGGAAATTTCACATGATATATTAATAATATCTGCACATAGAACGCCAGAAAGACTTTTTGATTTTGCTAAATCTGCAAAAACAAACGGTTTTAAGGTCATAATAGCTGGAGCAGGAGGTGCTGCACATTTGCCAGGTATGGTTGCATCATTAACTTACCTTCCTGTTATAGGTGTTCCTGTGCGTAGTGAACAACTAAATGGTTTAGATAGTTTATTTTCCATAGTTCAAATGCCGAAAGGTGTTCCAGTTGCAACAATGTCCATAGGAGAAAATGGAGCATATAATGCTGCTATTACTGCCGCATCTATTTTATCAATTTCTAATGATAAAATTTCCCATACATTACAAACCTGGAGAAAGAACAAAACTAAAGAAGTGCAAGAAAAACCAATTTAAATTACTTTGAGTAGTTGTAGAGATGGGAATAGCAAGATTATATAGATAAAAAAGTTAATGGGAAAAATAGATTCAAGTCACATTTTCGAGAGAAATAATTAATTTGTGATCAGTACGATTTGGTATAGATTAAAAAAATACTCTGAAAATAAAGTGACACTATATGAAAAGCGCACAAGAGAATAGGTAATGAAAAATTTATTAAAACGGGAAATTTTAGCTACTGATAGAGACGATTAGCTAAATTCATTGATTTTTTAAAACTTGCAATTTGAAAAGTGGAAAGAAATTCAAGATTATCGAGTAAAATGATGAGAAAAATTATTAGCAAAAACAGATCACATTTGAGTAATAGTTAATGATTTATAATAACTAAAAATGTAGATTGAGAGAATATAATGCTAGTAAAAAAAATAATCATGTGCTTTGACATTGTTTTTTTTGCAGACAGACTTTTATGTTTGATGATTGAAAATATCTACATTTTCCCATCCCATAGAATCTAAGAGAATACGAGTAGGAAGAAAATCAAAGCATTTTTGAGCTAACTCTCCTCTATTTTCACGCTCCAGCATCAAATCTAATTTTTCCTTTATTTCGTGGAGATATAACACATCAGATGCAGCATAATTTTTTTGTTTTTCTGTTAAATTTTCATTCCCCCAATCGGAAGACTGTTGTTGCTTGTTTAACTTAACATTTAATAATTCTGAGCATAATTCTTTCAAACTATGACTGTTTGTATAGGTGCGTACTAGGCGCGAGGCTATTTTTGTACAATAACATGGAATTGCCCAAATTTTTAAGTAATAATGTATTATACTGATATCGAAGCGTGCAAAGTGAAATATCTTTGTTATATTTCTATCTTCCAGTATCTTTTTTAAATTTAAGGCCAAATAGTCATTCTTCAGTTGAATTAAATGGGCATTACCGTCTCCGAAAGATAATTGCACAAGACATAACCTGTCTCTATTGTGAAGTAATCCCATAGCTTCTGTGTCAACAGCTATAGAACTAACTTTGTTGGATAATAAGTCATCTGGTAAATCATTTTGATATAAAAATATTCCCATAGGTTAATCTAGTTGTTTAAATTACTAAAAAACAATCATAATGGAAAATAAGGATTAAGTATATAATATAGTAATGAAGGAAGTGGTATAGAATTAAACACAACTTTTTCTTGAAATACATTACTGAATACATCACGAGATAAATTAAGAGATATGGGTGTGTTGAAAATGAGCAAAAGAAAAACACTATAGCATAATGATAAATTTAAAAGTATGAAATACGCAAAAGGATGGGTTAAGCTTTCTTGCATTCAAGATCTTTGCCTTATGATAAGTGCGAGAATATATACTATTTTTACTGCACTAAGGTAAAGTTTGAACTACTTGTATTATGTGATTAATAATTAACACGTACTTTTCAGTACGTGTTATAGGGTGAAAAAAAGCTAACGATCTGGCTCATTAGATGATAATTTGTCCGAGTCCTTAAGCTCTTGCTTTAGGTTTTTAATGCCTTTTCCCAAGTCACCCATAACTTGAGGTAATTTTCCTGCACCAAAAAGCACTAAGATTATTATTAAGACTAGAAATAGTTGCCATGGTCCTAAACTCATTGTACCTCCATCAAAAAATAATAGTATATTAACCTTTAAATATTAAAACTTAACTTAAGTCAATAGATTATATCTACTTTGTTCAATAACTAGTAAAATACTTTTAATATTAGTTTTTTTAATATACTGATAGAATTGAGTAGGATAAATCCCTATATTTTAGGGTAATTCATATGTTTCTGAGGTAAAACTTATACCTTGTAATCTATGTGTCTAAAATTATTAAAAAGGTATTTCATCATCAATTAGTTCATTTCTTACTTCATCGTCTTCATATTTGTAATTTTGTCCTTCTTCGCCTGATTTGTATTGAACTGGTCCGTATTCAGAACTTAATGTCTTATTTCTTGTTTGATTATCTACATGTTTACCATCTTCCTTCATTCCATTTTCTTTTTGTTGAATTGATCTAGAATCAGAACTTGATGTGCTATTTCTTGAATCTAATAGAATGAGAGCACTGTTAAAATTATAAAGCACAACTTCTGTTGTATATCTTTCATTACCATTTTGATCAGTCCATTTTCTAGTTCTAAGAGAACCTTCAATATAAACTTTACTACCTTTACGTATAAAATCTTTAGCTATTCTGACTAATCCTTCACTAAAAATGACAATATTATGCCAATCTGTTTTTTCAGAACGCATTCCGGAAGGCTTATCAGTCCAACTTTCAGATGTAGCTATTGAGAAAGTAGCCATTTCTCTCCCATTTTGTGTGGTTCTAATATCTGGATCTCTTCCTAGATTTCCAATTAATATCACCTTGTTTATACTACCACCAGACATAACTATACTATAAATAAGTTTATATTATTCTCTTATATATAATTTTTTTGTCAAACGCAATTAAGTCTGAAGCAGTAATGAAAAATAGAGAAACAATAATTAAATTTAAAATATTCTACTAAATTAATACCAAAAGAGTAATATTTTTGTTTAAAGAAACTTTACAAATGTAAATCTGAATAATAGACTAGCCTTGAAATAAGGAAATTTAGGGCTATCGTATAGCGGCAGGAGAAGTTATTGAGAAACCTGCAAGTGTAAAAAGAGTTAGCAGAAAGTACCATCGATGTAGATAATAACAAGATAGAGACCAAGATAGAAAGTGGAGTGCGCAATCTAATTTTTATTATAGATAACGGTTTTGGTATAAATAAAAATGAAATAGATCTAGCTTTCACGAGTCATGCTACTTCAAAATTAAAAAATAATAACGATTTAATAGAGATTAAACAATATTTAAGATATACATCATGGTCAATCTTCATATGATCATCAGGTTATAAGTGTAATATAGAAAAATAAATTTTATAGCAAAGAAACTGGAGCGTATTTGTTTTTCATACGCTTCAGTAATGTATAAAAAACTATATCAAGGTTGAAAATCATACTGTTTAAAACATAAATTAGATTTCTTTCATCCAATTTTCATAAGATTGACAGTGGTTGAATATTTCTGTATAATATAAGCGTAGTTTTCTACTATGGCGATAAAATTACCTTGTAATAGGTGTATTGGACCCGAGGGCAGTACTCGGCGCCTCCACAGTTTCTTTTCATGGGGGCGAATTAGGCTCGACATGCATAGTAAAGATGGTAACTTTGCTCGGTTAGATACCACCGTTAAGAGTTCAAAATTTAAATGCAAACGATAACATTCGTTCTGCTGGTAATAATTTAGTATTAGCTGCTGCTTAATCTAGCACAGTAACTTAATTATTATAAAGCACGGTCTAGGGAAACACCGGGTAACAGAAGTTTCCCCTAAGGTTATATTGATAAAACTATGGCTGATGATAAAACAATAGATTATAAAAAACGCCTTAATCAAATCAAATTTCAGATCATTAAAGAGACATTAAGTGTGTTATCTAGTAAAATGTTCACTCCTTATCTGGAGGTATTATTTTTTACAAATTTTAAGGGAGTATCAATATCTGAGTATCTGAAAAAATTGTATCCAGATCAAATGCTGATTGTATTACAGTACCAGTTTGATAATCTAAAGGTTTGTGAAGATCACTTTAGTGTTATTTTAAGTTTTAGAGGAAAGCAAGAGCAAATAACTATCCCATTTTCTGCTATTCATAAGTTCCATGATAAAACTTCAGGAGATATTCTTATATTTGACAAAATTCCTGAATGTAAAAGCACTACAAAACCATCAAATGGTAGTATTATATCAATAGATCAACTTCGTGAGACGTAACTTTCCTCACTTTAGTGTATTAAATTGATTCAAATCCTATGTAATCCAATAAGCTAAAATCATCAAATTTTATTACTGGATGAATGTTCTGTATCACTTTACCAGTTATTGAGTTTTTAATTTTGAAATCACCATTATAATTTGAAATTGTAACTTCTAAATTTTGAAGATAGTGGTCATGATCTATTAATCCCTGATGATAATTTACATAATGAAACTGATCATGTTGAAAGAAACCAAACTCATCAATTAAAGTACCTATTTTTTTATTCTCACTAAAGTCCGATATTTCTGCACTAAAATCTCTTGAGGAAGTTCCTTCTGGGTGACCTTTTTTTAGCACAAGTAATGGTTGATAAGAGTTATATTTATCAAAGTTAAAATTTTTTTCTACTTTGATGTATCGAGTATCTATAAATTTATATTCAAATGGTAGATTTGCGTATTCTTGATCATATTTTTTATATTCAAAAAATAAATTTCCTAAATTATTACAAAAAGCTAACTTAACATCTCCGAAATTATCTTCTATCACCTTCAAAAAAAGAAAATCTCTAGGTATGATTACGTCTTTATTTGTAATATGGTTGCGTATATGCAATTCATTGTCGCGAAAGAAATATCCAATTTGAGAGAAAGCAGCTATAGTACCCGCTCCCTCTAAAGCTATATTTGCCTCATTTATACTTCCATGATCTTCTGCTTTAATAATTTTTAGTATCTTGTTTGTTTTTTTATGAGATTCAATGGTTGATCTTTTGTACATTTTAGGTGATTCTGAATTCTTGAATTTGTTTTGATCTTCTTCAGCTGATATTTGTAAAAGTTCAGCTTGATTCTTTACAATTTCGGTAGCGATTTTGAAACTTTCAACTTTATCTCTTGCAGTTTCAGCAGCAGTTTTTGCTCTTAAAGTATCATCTCTGAATGATTTAGTTTGATCTTCTATTTCCTCTATACTTCTTTTCATTCTTAAAGCTTTTTCTATTATATTATTATCAAGCTTATGATTCCGTATGTTCTTCGATACAACATGCTGAAAATCGTCGTTTTGCTGTAAGATTTCTGCTGTGTGGTGTGATAAAATTTCCACTAATTTTTCTTTATTATTATCGCTAAGTAAGTTAGCAGCTACAGCACTAGCTTGTGGGCTTACACCTCGTTCACCATCTCTACCAGGCTGACCATTCTGGCCAGCTGTGCCAGGAGCACCATCTTTCCCAGGATTACCATCTGCACCTTTTTCACCCTTCTCACCTCGTTCACCTTGGAGACCCACTGAACCAGTCGGACCTGCTGCACCAGTTTCACCTGGTAGACCTTGTGTGCCAGGATCACCTTTATCACCAGGTGCACCTTTCTTACCTTGTGGACCAGGCCTACCCCGAGGACCTATTTCACCTTGTGGACCAGCCGGGCCTGCTGCACCAGTTTCACCCTGTGAACCCTGTTCACCTGGCACACCTTTTACAGAAGCTTGAAAGGATACATCTGTTTTTAATTTTTTTGCTACTTCTTCAGGTTGAGCATCTGCACCTTTTTCACCCTTCTCACCTCGTTCACCTTGGAGACCCACTGAACCAGTCGGACCTGCTGCACCAGTTTCACCCTTCAGACCTTGTGTGCCAGGATCACCTTTATCACCAGGTTCACCTTTCTTACCTTGGGGACCAGGCCTACCCCGAGGACCTATTTCACCTTGTGGACCAGCCGGGCCTGCTGCACCAGTTTCACCCTGTGAACCCTGTTCACCTGGCACACCTTTTACAGAAGCTTGAAAGGATACATCTGTTTTTAATTTTTTTGCTACTTATTCAGGTTGAGCATCTGCACCTTTTTCACCCTTCTCACCTCGTTCACCTTGGAGACCCACTGAACCAGTCGGACCTGCTGCACCAGTTTCACCCTTCAGACCTTGTGTGCCAGGATCACCTTTATCACCAGGTTCACCTTTCTTACCTTGGGGACCAGGCCTACCCCGAGGACCTATTTCACCTTGTGTGCCAGGATCACCTTTATCACCTTTCGGACCAGTATCACCTGGCAGACCTTGTGCGCCTGGAACACCTTTTACAGACAATTTAAAAGATGTATCTGCTTTTAATTTATCTTTAATTCCAGTTTGTAAATCATTATTCTCTGCAAGTTTATCTGATAAAGATTTGTTACTGACATCCTTAGCAGTAAGAACAGCTGTTCCTAGTTTAGCAATTTCAGTTGTTGCAATCTCTGTTGCTAATTTGCTTCTAAAAAAAGGAGATTTTTTAAGAATCTCTATCATTGAATTTTTATCGTTAATAGTTGAACTTTTACTTTTAATATTTTTAACATTAAGAATAGCTGTTCCTAATACATTAGCTTTGGTTGTGACTAATTCAGTAGCTACGGCATCAGCTGTGGGGCTAACTCCATCTCTACCTGCTTGACCTGTAGCACCAGTGAGGCCTCGTTCACCCTGTGGACCTTTTGCTCCTCCTGGATTTGCAGCTAATTTGGTTGCTATTTGAGTTTGCAGATTTGTATTATCTGCAAGTTTTTCTGATAAAGTTTTGTCATCACTGTCCTTAGCGTTAAGTAATAATGAATCTAAACTTTTTCCTTGTTTATTTTTGCCACTTACAATAGATTTTACTAAACTATTAGCATGATTGTGATTGCTCACCAGTTCTTGTGCTACTATTGTACGAAGCGAACCGGCGTTTGTATTTTCAAGTAATATACTTGCGACTTCTTGAGGATCTGCATCTCTACCTGGAATGCCAGTTAGGCCCTGTTCACCCGGAGGACCTTGTGCATTTCCTGGATTCGACCTTAATAAAGTTGTAACTTTATCTTGAAAAATGTTATTATTTGAGACTTGTCTAGCTATTAAGTGTGTTTTATCAGCATTTAAAATTGCTGTTCCTAATTTTTCATCCATCTTTGAAATCACATTGTCTATAAAATCAAGTGAAAGCAATTGATTTAGTAATATTTGTGCAACACCAGAATAAATTGACAAAAAAGAACTTATTTCTTGATTTGAAGCTAAATCAAAGGGAGTTTTTCCGTCATTGTTATGAGTAAAAGTTTCAGCTCCTTTTGCTACAAGAAGTTTTACTGTATCGATTTTATTATTTTTGACAGCTAGATGCAAAGGTGTGTTGTTATCTTTATTCTTAGCATTAATTTCAGCTTCTTTGCCTAAAAGGTATTCAACTATGTTCCTGTAACCGTTGTAAGCAGCAGCATGTAAAGGAGTCCACTTATCTTTCTCGTGAAAATTAAAATCAGCTTTTCCTTGCTCTATAAGGTGTTTGACTATTTCTAATTTATTATCTTGAACGGCAAGGTATAAAGGAGTTTTATTATCTTTATTCTTAGCGTTAACATTAGCTCCTTTTTTTATAAGTAAAGGGATCAAATCTTGATCATTTATAGGTTTATTATCGTTATGATTTACAGCTTCGTGTAAAGGTGACCAACCATCTTTGTTTTCAATATTAACGTTCGCACTTTTATTAATTAAATATTTAGCTATTTTTGTTTGTTTATTTTGAATGGCAAAGTGTAAAAGAGTATCATCGTTGTTCTCTGAGCTGCTACTCTTAATGCACTCACTGTTGGTAGAGAGAGAATTTTGTATTTCTTGTAAATTGCCTTTTTGTATATAACCGAATAAATTATTCCATGTTCCGCTTCTACAACCCATGATAATATTCTTTTCAAAAATTAAATTTTAAAATCCACTATGAAGCACGTATGTAAAAATTCCTCTTGCTACTTAATTTAAATAACCATGCGAAAGAATTTTCTATATAATTAAGTCTTTTTATGTTTCTATAAAAGAAAGATTTATTATTCATAAATGCTAGTTTGCGCCTATTCTTAAACAGGTGAAAATAAATAGTTTTGTGTTAGAATAATAAAAAAGAAGAAAATTATGATAATATTAATAACAAATGACGATGGTTTTGAAAGTGAAGGAATAAAGCTAGTAAAAGAAATTGCGTCAAATTTTGCATCAGAAGTATGGATAGTAGCTCCAGATACTGAGAAAAGTGCATCAGCAAGGTCTATAAACTATCCAGCAGAAAAATTTATCAAAGTAAATCAACATGGTACAAGAGAATTCAGCACATCAGGAACTCCTGCCGATTGCGTCATAATTGCACTGCATAAAATTATGGACAAAAGACCAGATTTAATAATATCTGGAGTTAACTTTGGATCTAACGTTGGAGATGATGTCTGCTATTCAGGAACAATTGGTGCAGCTATGGAAGGTGCTGCAAGATTTATACCTTCTATCGCACTGAGTCAAACATACAATAATCGTAACGAAATAAAATGGTGCAACACAAAAAATTTTGCAGAAAAAGTTATTACAAAATTGATAGAAATTAGTTGGCCTAAAAATATAGTAATGAATGTAAATTTTCCAGCAACACAAGTAGTAAAGGGTATAGAATTTACAGGACAGGGTGAATATCATAGTAGTTGCAATATAACTTTTTGTGAAAATTCAGATAATTCTCTCAGTTTAAATTGGTATCGAAATAATGTGATTGGTAGTGAAAGTGTTGAAAAAATTAGTGAAGGATTTATTACAATCACGCCTATAAAGCTAGATTTCACTGATTATAGTACACTAAATCTTATGAAAAAAGATCATGCGGAAAAATTTTCTTCTATTAAGTTTCATGCAAAGTTATCTTAAAAATTACTAGTTTTTTTACTTTTTTTCCTAAAACTAAAAAAGAGGTCTGATGTTTAAAAGTATTTTTACTTTTGGTTTTTTTACAGCTATTTCGAGAATTTCAGGGTTAATAAGAGATGTGTTGATTGCTAGGACTATGGGAGCATCTTCTCTTACTGATATATTTTTTTCTTCTTTTCGACTTGCTAATTTATTTCGTGCATTTTTTGCTGAAGGGGCATTTACTACCTCTTTTGTTCCAATATATTCAGGAGAATCACACGATAATAAAAAAGCATTTGAATTTGCAAGTAGTGTAATATCTATTACATTGATAATTCTTATAGTTTTTTGCCTTGTTATGGAAATTTTTTCTCCCTATATGGTGAAAATTTTCACTCCTGGATTCTCTAGTAAAGATGATATTGCTTTAACTGTTACCTTATCTAGAATTATGCTTCCTTATATAGTATTCATTTCAATAGCATCATTAATTGGAGGAATGTTGCAAGTAAAACAACATTTTGCTTCAACAGCTATTTCACCAATTATTCTAAATCTCAGCTTAATTATAAGCTTATTTTTACCTTACATTCAAACTCCAGCTCACAATTTATCTATAGCTGTACTGATTGGAGGAACATTACAATTATTGTTTCTCATATTTAGTGCATATAAATTAAAAGCAAATTTTTCCCTTAGCATAAAGTTAGGTAGTAAAGTAAAATTATTTTTTAAGCGTGTAATACCTGCAATTATTAACAATTGTGTAACTCAAATTAGTGTATGGATTGACACAATTATGGCAAGTTTTTTACCGAATGCTGTATCTTATATATACTATGCTGAAAGGTTAATACAGCTACCACAAGGAGTGATAGGTGTTGCAATTGGCACAGTGCTTTTACCCCTCATTTCTAATAAAGAAAATGATGAAGAAAGTATAATAAAAATACAAGATAGAGCTCTAAATGCAGGATTGATACTAATTTTGCCAATAACTGCTGCTTTTATCATGATTCCCGATATAATTTTGCTTACACTTTTTTCTTACGGAAAGTTCGATTATAACTCAGTACAACAAACTGTTCCTACGCTAATAGCATTTTCTCTTTCTTTACCTGCATTTATTATAAATAAAATATTGCTACAGGCATTTTTTGCTAAAGGTGAGCTCAGAATACCAACAATATTTTCGTTAATATGCCTTGGAATTAATATTATATTAAATTTTTTATTGATGAATAAGTACCAACATACAGGAATTGCTGTTGCAACTTCTATTTCAACTTGGGTCAATTCTATTTTCTTAATTAGTTATTCTAAAAGAAATAGAATATATAAAGTGAGTCAATTACTATTATTAAATATTTTGAAAATCTTTATATCCACAATAATTATGTTGATATTCCTTTATGTTTTTCGTTACTTATCAGCAGGATTTTTCTCTGATAATTGGCTAATTCGCATTGTTTATTTAATTATTTTAATATTTTTAAGTAGTATTGTCTACTTTAGTACTCTTTATTTAATTTTTATGAGAAATTTGAACAATCTTAAATATATATAAGTTATGAAGTTTTTTATATATGCTGCATTATCATTCTTAATAGCATTATTCTTTATGCATACAGCTGTAACTATCAAAGACTGGAGCAATTATAAAGATTACATTACAGAAGAATTAGAGAAAATACATGGCGGAAAAGTACATATCATAGGAAAAATCAAAGCTTCTTTAATGATGCCAAAATTAATTTTACATAATGTATATATACAATATAATCAACAAAAGGAAAAAAAATTATCAGATCTAGTTAACATCAGTACAATTGAAATCAAACCCTCACTTTCTTCATTGTTTTTATTTTCATTCAAACCAAAATCTATTACGTTATTTGATGTAAAGAGTGATAAAAAGAATTTACTAAACATTATAAACACGAAAGTTAGTAACAAAATATCTAATATTACGATAAAAGAAAGTTGTATTAGCTTGCAAGCTAATAATATTAGTATTCAAGAGATTAATTTGAAGGAGAATGAAAAATTTTCAGGTAAAATAAAAATAAAAGATGCTTATTATAATTTTGCAGGAAAAATCAATGTCACGAAAAAAGAAATAGATATTGATATTCAATCAAATTTAATCACTCTATCGTTTAAGGGCAATAAAGATCAAGAAAAAATTAATGGTAATTTAGAGCTCACATTGAACAATAGCTCAAATTTAGTCAGTGAATTAGCTAAGGTTGTAAACTTCATCTTACTATCTAATTTTATTCCTAGTGATAGTATAAAGGTACTGTCTAGTATAAGTATGGATGAGAATGAATTCGTAATGAATGATTTAAAAATTAATTCAAATAGCCTTAAGGCAGTAGGTATAATACATAACGATAGGAAAAGTAATCACACTAATGTAAGCATAAATTTTAACGAAATTAATTCAGAATTTACAGAAAACAATTCAAAAAGGGAAATTAATGTAAAAGATTTATTAGAATGCTTTAAAAGAACTATACCAAAAGACTTGAGTTTAGACTTGAATATAGAAGCCCGCAATATTAGTTATAAAAAGAAAATATTTGATGATTTTCATGCTGTAGTGAAATTTAAGGAAGGCAAAGCAACAGTAAATGCATATCTTGAATTGCCAGGCATTAGTAATACTGCCCACTTATCAGGAAAAATCTCAAGTGATAATTTACTATCTAAATTTGACGGTAATTTTCAAGTTAAGGGAAATGATTTTGAATCTTTTATTTCATGCTTTTTTCCTTCTTTAAGAATGATAAAAAGTAAAAAAAATATATTTGCACTTCACTCTAAATTACATTTTGCACCTAGAATATTTGCTATATCAGATATAAAATTAATCAAAGATCAAGAATTTTTGCAAGGATCACTTAAGGTAAATTATAAAAAAAACCGCAATATAATAGATGGTGGTTTGAGTATATACAATCTGAATATAAATAAGTATAACTTAAGTAATTTATCTAAAGTACAATGGCTCAAGAGTTTTAAATATGATGTAAATATAAAGAGCAATTTTAACGATTGTATACTCAATGACAAAAGAATAAAAAGTTTAGATTTTTTACTAAATATAGAAAAAAATAAACTACTTTTCAATCAAATAAAGATTGATGGAAAAGACTTTGATACGAGTGGCAATATAGAAATACTGCTCGATCAGGAATATACTAAGCCTTTGTTAAATATTAACTTTAAAGGTAAGGAATTTAATGGAACCTTGATTACACTACCTAACTTTATAGAAAAGACAAGCAATTCAAGAAATGTAATAAATTGGTCAAAAAAACAACTTGATTTTTTACATGAAATAGAGCGTTTTGATGCAAATATAAATATCAATACTGAAAAATTCAAAACTAAATATGGTGTTTTACAAGATTTTTATTTCTCTGCATTAATAGAGAATAGCACGATTCAAATTAGACAAATCAGCTATATATTAAAAGATCAAAAAGCGTTTCTTCAGGGGTATTTGAGATCTGGTTCAATGTATACAAAGTTTTCTATTTCAGATCTAGAGGCTGATATTATTGGTAAAGTGATTGAAGTTAATAATATTAAAGGTAAAATCAATATAAATGGTGCAGTTAAAACTCATGGTTTAAGTTTTGATGAATGGGCTAATAATTATTCAGGAGAAGTAAAGCTTACAGCAAAGGAAGTGGAAGTTTTTAATATAGATTTAAATTCATTAGTTACAAATTTCATGAATGTGAAAAGTAAATCAGAAATTGCAACTCTTACTAGTGTTGAAATATATAAAGGTAGCACACCTTTTAGAAACCTTCAAGGAAAGGCAATTATTAATCAAGGTATATGCTCAACAAGTTTGCAATTTGAAATAGATCAATCATCTGGGTCAGTTTCTGCTAACTTCGACTTATCTAATTTTACTTTACATTCCATATTTAGATTGTTTTTTATAATACCAAATCATGATAGAAGTTTCATAGATATATATTTAGATGGTCCTATCTGGAAGCCTAAGGTAAATTTTGAGATAGATAAAATATTTAATATTTTAAAAGATAAGTTGTTAACTTAAAGATAAGTACATTGTACAAAAAATAGTTTTGCAAAAACTTGTTTTGAATTTATGTATATAAAGTAATTGCTATTATGTGAAATATTATGTATAATGTAGTGTTTTTTAAAGTGCTTAATATATGCTAATTTTATCAACGTTGTTATTCATTTGTGTATTTTTAATAAATATCACTACTAAACTGATGGTTTGTTCTTTGATATTTACCATTTCAGCATTAGTTGTTAATTGTATAACAGAACTATACGGTAAGAAAAAAGCACTCAATATTACGATCATATGTGTAATGTCGAATGCTCTCTTAGCATGGCAATCTATGAGTTTTATATTATTAATCTCTTTTGCATCACTCTTTATATCGCTTTATCTCAGCATTAGCTTGCTTGAAAGATTAAAATCATCATTCGATTTCCAAATAAGAAATTTTATTAGCTTAGCAACTGCATCAGTAGTTGATAGTGGTATGATAGTTATCAGCTTACTAAATAAATTTTCTATAACTAAGGTGCTGTTTATAGGGATAAAGGATTTTGTTTTTAAACTATCTTATTCAATGATAATAAGCCTTTGTGTATTATTAATTTTAAGTTCAGTTCAGCTAATATTTCAAAAAAGAATACTGGAGAACAAGTAAGTCAGACATTAACCTTTGTAACTTTCTTTTTAGCGTTCTAGGTTTAATATAATAAAAACTTCTGCTGCTATCTATTGTCCCTTTATTATCTATTAGTGTTGTTCAATTAGTAAACTTTTCATAAGCAGTGTAAGTTTTCAAAGAATGTTAATTATTTTATGCTAAAATAAGTCTTTAATTTAAAGGAGTTAACATGTGAAGGTAAATTGTAAAAAGGAATTAGTAAATTTTAGTACTAGATATAAAACAGAATTCTCAGAAGCTGAAAAAGCTCTAACGAACACTATAAAAGCTATAGGTAGTGGTAACTCTATTGATATAAACAAGAACTTTGATAAATGTTATGTGAACGAAGCTTGCAACAGGGAGGTATTTAAAGAAGGAAGTGAGTGTCAAGGTACAAGAAATAATGCTAATAAGACATATTATGAATTGAAGCAAATAATTGAAAAAAAGGCAAGTGAAGACTTCATTAATAAATTAAAAAAAGCAGTAGAAAACAAAATATCAGATGATCTTGAAAGAAAAACAAAATTTTATGAAAGTGCTATTGAAAAAGTAAAAGGGAAGTTAGATGAGTATTTAAATAAAGAAGAAGAAACGGGCATAAAAAAAGAGGCAATAGATGTAACACTACAAGAAATATTGATAGATACCTTAGAGAAAGTTACTATTAAGGGATCAATGTCAAATGACGAAGCTACAGCACATTATAACGTTGTGAAAAATTTTTATGAAGGAGAAAATATTAGAAATCCTTTGATTTGCGATGATAATTCTTGTTTTAATAGATAATTCATCACTAAAATTTGACAATGCTAAGTCTAGTTTTTTAGAGAATACAAAAACTATCTTAGATAACATAAAATTTGTAAATGACACTCAGGTTGATCATCAAGTTGTAAGTGATATTATGTAATATAGAAAAATAAATTTTATAGCAAAAGAAATGAAGCGTATTTGTTTTTCATACGCTTCATTAATATGCAAAAAATTATACCAAGCATTAAAAATGCTTGGTTTTCTTTGAATTAAAATTTTATTTCTGATTGATTTTTTGATTCTATATTAGAATTATTCATATCACTACTGGGACTACTATCGAATTCGAGCTGAAGTTCATCTGTATCATATAAATTTGTTTTCTTCCAGCTACTATCCTGTGTTTGTTGTACATATAAACAACTGTTCTGAAATGTATATAATTTTTTAAGTTCTGCAGATTGTTCTTGTAATTCTGAATATACGTTATTTTTATTGTTTGTTGTGATCAGCTCTTCTTTTGGTTTTTTAGAATATTCTGAAGTGACCATAAGATTGAGTATACTTTCCATAGAACCTAAGACTGTATCTTGATCGATATTATTGATATCACTAGGAGTAATACAAAAATCAAATTTTTTCTGTAGATGACATATAATCTCTAATAAAATGGGCTGAGCAAGTTTATTTATAGCAATAATTGAGTTTTCCCAAGAACATACATATGCTGAATCATTTTGTTCTCCATCTGCCATTAAAATCCCTTTTGGAATTTTTATCTCATTTAAATTTTTACCATTTTTATCAGGAAAAATATCAAAATCCATGTAAATGGCTTCTTGCTTTCCTGTAATTTGTTGAATGTTTTGTAGCATAACTAAGCGCATTGCATCTAAAATCACACCAAAGTGAATCCTTTTTGAAAAATTGTCACGTCTACGAGACGGATGTATGTCGTTGTACCTGTACTTTAAAACCTCAGAAATTGTAATTTTTTCTTCTATAAATGGAAAGGTAAAGTCAGTTTCACCCAATTCTATTTTGCTAAAATCAACTACCTTTATATTATCTACAGGACCTAATTTGTCTTTCAAATCTTGAATCTGTTCACTTTGCAAACCTTGGTCATATACTACTAGATGAATATCACGCTGTGGTTCTCTTTTCGCCCAGTTAACTAGTCTTTGCAGATATGGGTAGTTTTCATTATTTGGTACTGAATTTCCAAATTTTTTTGGTAACCATTGAAATACAAGCGGTGTAGTTTTTGATAACGTGTGCATGATTATAAATAGTTGCAATATAAAGTATTATTATAAATTTTTTAATAAAAATGTCAATATATTATAATAATTAATTTTGAATTTGTCTTTTAAGTGATATTAACATTGACGCTTTATACTTAAATGTTAGAATAAAATTGAAGGTTTTTAGAAAAAAATTATGGCAGCAGGTGGAAAAGCAAAAACAGCTAGTAAAAATAACCCTACTCAGCGTAGAAAAGCTGAAGATAGAATGTATCACGGTAAAAAAGTAATTCCTGTTAGGTTTATAAATCGTGATTTACGTATGAATTATATGTCTGCTCAATATGAAAATGGTAACTTGGTTGAAGATACAACTAGCGGTGATCCTATAAAATGGGAAGCTATATCGTAATTTGGGTTTGAGTTCGTGGTAAAAGTTACTATTAATTCCAAGGAGTATGAAGTAGATCAGGGTTTTACTATTATTCAAGCCTGTGAAATTGCAGGCATTGAAATTCCAAGATTTTGCTATCACGATCGTTTAGCAATTGCTGGTAATTGCAGAATGTGTTTAGTTGAAGTAGAAGGTGGTCCTCCAAAACCTGTAGCATCTTGTGCAATGCAAGTTGCAGAAGGTATGGTTATTTACACAGATACTCCAAAAGTTAGAAAGGCACGGGAAGGTGTACTTGAATTTCTACTAATTAATCATCCATTAGACTGTCCTATCTGTGATCAAGGTGGTGAGTGTGACTTGCAGGATATCACTATGGCATATGGAAGAGGAGTCAGTAGGCTTGATGAAAATAAAAGGGCTGTACCAAAGAAAAATTTTGGTCCGTTAATTGAGACAGCAATGAACAGATGCATTCATTGCACACGGTGCGTTAGATTCTTGTCTGATATTGCTGGTACTTATGAATTAGGAGGAATTGGCAGGGGAGAGGATGTAGAAATCAGCACCTACATAAAACAGCATATAAGTTCTGAATTATCTGGAAACATTATAGATCTTTGTCCTGTTGGGGCTTTAACCTCTAAGCCTTATTCTTTTAAGGCACGTTCATGGGAACTTTCTCACTGTGAGACTATAGATGTGCTAGATGCTGTAGGAAGTAATATTAGGGTTGATTATCGTGGTCCTGAAGTTATGAGGATATTACCAAGGTTGAATGAAGAAATTAATGAAGAATGGATATCAGATAAAACTCGCTTTGCTTACGATGGATTAAAAATGCAGCGTCTTGACCGCCCTTATGTCAAAAAAAATGGGAAATTAATTCCTGTAAGTTGGAATGAAGCATTAACTACTGTAGCAGAGAAATTAAAGAATACTAAGTCAAGCAAAATAGCTGCAATAGCAGGTGATTTAGCAGATTGTGAGTCAATGCTGCTATTGAAAGAAATGATGCAGAAACTTGGTTCAGGAAATATCGACTGTAGACAAGATGGTGCAAAATTTATACCTGGTAATCGTGCATCATATGTATTTAATACTACTATTGAAGGTATAGAAAATGCAGATTTATGTTTATTAATTAATACAAATCCAAGAGTAGAAGCGCCGATCATTAATGCACGTTTACGTAAAAGGTATTTACAAGGTGGCTTTAATATTGCAAGTATTGGTCAAGATATTCAATACTTGTATCATGTTGATAAATTAGGTAATAATCCTATTATATTGAGTGAGATAGCACAAGAAAAGCATAAATTCTGTACATTGCTCAATAACGCAAAAAATCCTATGTTGATTATAGGTCAAGACACTTTAATACGTAAAGATTCAGATTCTATTTTAGCAGCAGCATGCACAATTGCAGAGAAATTTAATATGATAAAGGATGACTGGAATGGTTTTAATGTTTTACACAAGGTAGCTGCGAGAGTTGGTGGACTAGATGTTGGATTTACTCCTAAAAAAAATTGTAAAGATACTGATCAGATACTAGAGTGTGCAAAAAATGGTGAAATGGAAGTAGTGTATCTTCTTGGTGCAGATGAAATTGATACATTGAAACTAAAAAACACATTTGTAATTTATCAAGGTCATCATGGTGATAATGGGGTAAGTGTGGCTGATGTTATATTTCCAGGTGCTGCATATACAGAAAAATGTGCAACTTATGTAAACACTGAAGGTCGAGTGCAAAGAACAAATTTAGCTGTTTTTCCTCCAGGTGAAGCAAAGGAAGATTGGTTGATTATTAAAAATCTTTCTCAGCACTTAAATATTTCCCTGGCATATGATGGTGATTTCGATGTAAAAAAGAAGCTTAGTGCTATAGGCCCGCAATTTAGGAATTGTGATGAAGTAGTGAAAAATAAATGGATACCTGTTGAATGCAGTGAAATAAATTTCAGCGATGAACCTTTTACCTTAAAGGAGTATAATTTTTATATGACAGATCCAATAAGTCGTGCTTCAAAAACAATGGCAGATTGTACTAAAGCTTTTGTATGAGTACGTTAATTAATATTTTACTTATTTTAATACCTTTATTACTTTCAGTTGCATATTTAGTATATTTTGAACGTAAAGTTATTGGAGCAATTCAGCTAAGGCAGGGACCAAATGTGGTTGGACCTTTTGGATTAATGCAACCATTTGCAGATGCGATTAAATTACTAATAAAAGAGCCAATAATACCGCTAAAAGCAAACACTTTATTATTCATTATTGCTCCAATGTTAACTTTTATTTTAGCATTAATTGCTTGGGCGGTTATACCTTTTGGTGCAAAAGTGATAGTAGAGGGCAATCAGCAGATAGTAATTCCTAAGGTTATCTCTAATATAAATGTAGGAGTACTGTATATATTAGCCATATCCTCTTTAGGAGTTTATGGTATAATTATTGCTGGTTGGTCTAGTAATTCTAATTACGCCTTTCTTGGTGCTATAAGATCAACTGCTCAGATGATTTCATATGAAGTTTCAATAGGTCTAGTAGTTGCTACAGTTGTAATAACAACTGGTACGCTAAATCTTGGAGAGATGGTGATAATAAAACATAACATGCCGTTTTGGATTGATTTATTACTGATACCTATGGGGATAGTA
The DNA here is from genome assembly GCF_918315375.1 of Wolbachia endosymbiont of Chironomus riparius. Lineage (NCBI taxonomy): Bacteria > Pseudomonadati > Pseudomonadota > Alphaproteobacteria > Rickettsiales > Anaplasmataceae > Wolbachia > Wolbachia endosymbiont of Chironomus riparius. Next base: position 40,371 of record NZ_OU906733.1, on the reverse strand, counting down.
TTTTTTATCTCTTTACTTGCAGAAACTAATCGTCACCCATTTGACTTGCCGGAAGCTGAAGCAGAACTTGTTTCTGGTTATAACGTTGAGTATTCATCCATGCCTTTTGCTCTTTTTTTTCTTGGAGAGTACGCAAACATGATTCTTGCATGTGCTATGATGACAATCTTTTTTCTTGGAGGTTGGTATCCCCCATTAAATTTTAGTTTACTATATAAAATTCCAGGTCTAATTTGGTTTATTGCAAAAATAATTGTACTATTATTTATATTTATTTTGATCAGGGCAACAATACCTCGCTATCGTTATGATCAGCTAATGCGTCTTGGTTGGAAAGTATTTCTACCAATATCATTATTTTGGGTAATTTTGGTTTCAGGGATATTGCTCTTTACTGGTAATTTACCTATGAGATTAAATTAGTAGCTTATATAATTTTTCTACAGCTCTAAAAGATAAAAAAGATGTATTTGCATAGTTTTTTCAGTATGAATCTAATCTAGATTATGATTGATTGTGCTAAACAAGATTTAATTTGAAATTTAAAGAAAAAGAATAATAAAAGAAGAAATATAAGTAAAATACATAATACTTTATCCACAGTGGAACTTTTTAAGTAATATTAAATAAATTTTAATGTTTTTAATGAAAAATAAAGCATTACGAATATAAATTCTTGCTAATACTCTGATGATTGTTTTTAGACTTGTAATTCTTTTTTTTATTTTTTCCTATACGCATACTTATGCTGATCAATACAGCAGAGAAAGAAGTAGTGGTTTTTTACAATCTGATGAAAATTCATCTTCAATGTTGAAAGATGATAATTCAGCAATATCAGAAATAATTCCTTTAATTGTTGAATTTCCTGATTATGAAAATAATAATCAGCTAATTTCAATTAATGTTTGTGATGTAACACCAGTAAAAGAATTATTAATTGAAATAGGAAGACTTGCTGATATTAATTTAGATATAGATCCAAAAATATCTGGTAATATTATTCTAAAAATCAAAGATAAAACCATTAATGAAGCGATTGAGAGTATAGCTTACAGTGCTAAGCTACGCTACTCAATAGATAATGATGTGATTAGAGTTGAACAAGATTTACCATATTCACAAAATTATTATGTTGATTTTATCAATATACAACGTTCCGCTGAAAGTAATTTTATCATTAGTAATGACATCATTAATAGTAAAGAAAACAATAAAATTGAAAAGCCAAATAATGTCATGAAATCTCAATATAGTAGCGATTTGTGGCACTCATTAGAGAGAGGGTTAAATACAATAATGGATGCTAATGGTATAAATGATGGTGAATTTATCTCGTTAAACAGAGAAACAGGTATTATTATCTTAAATGCCAGAAAAGATATTCACAAAGCTGTTAAGGATTATGTAAATAAAGTCAAAAGATTAGCGTCCTCTCAAGTTATGATAGAGGCAAAGGTAGTTGAAATTACATTAGATAGTAAAAATCTTTCTGGTATTTGCTTAAATGATTTAGATAACGATTCAGCAGATAAAAAAGGTTCTTCTTTAATTTTTAGTGCGGGTGATCTAGAAAGCTTAGTAAAGAGTTTAAATAGATTTGGCTCTTCAACAGTAATATCAAGTACCAGAATACATGCTACAAATAATCAACAAGCTATGATTTCATTTACTAAGAATCATGTTTACTTTGTTCTTGATAAAGAAAAGAGTAACGATAAGAGTTTGATTACTAAGATCAATAGTGTGCCGGTAGGTGTTATACTAACTATACACCCAAGCATTAATACCGATACTGGTGAGATATTAATGGATGTGCATCCGACCTTATCAAGGATTAACGGTTATACTCAAGATCCAGGAATAGAATATATTGCACAGAAGAGCAAAACAAAACTAAATAGCAATATTCCCATTGTTGAAGTAAGAGAAATAAATTCTACATTAAAAATTAAAAGTGGCGAAATTATGGTTATTGGTGGCTTAATGGAGAATAGAGAAGATAAACAAAGTTTTAAAGCTAAGTTGAAAAAGAAATTAAAAAAAGAACCCGTAAGTAATATGAGTACTGTAGAAACTGTTATTTTTTTAAAAGCAACAATTATTCCAACTTTCAGTTTATTAAGTAAAAAAGATAAGAATTTATATCTACTAAATTATAAATAATTAATTGTAAGTAATACAATATACAACTATACAAAATTCAAATGCAATTATGGAAGCTCAACCTATATAGAGATTAAACTAAGTGATACTGAAAAATTGTTTGAAAGAAGGTGATAGTTTGTATTTGATCTGAACTTGTGACTTTTTTGAGAATCGATATATTTCAAGGAAACAAATAAAATATTAATTAGTTTGTGCCAAGATGTCTTTTTTATAAAAGGAGTGATGTTATGGTTAAAGATTGTCAAAAAGAAATTTTAAATTGTATCATAGAATATGAATTAGACCTGAGGAGAGGTGAAAACGTCATAAAAGATGTTTTAGTAGGTAATAAGATTAGTTTTATAAATGATGTACCTGATTTAAATAGTATAAGTTGTAACAAATCGTTATTTGAAGTAGGAAGTGAGTGTGAAGGCACAAAATATAAAAATAATAATGGTAATGATTATTCATATAACGAATCTAAGAATACCATAGAGGGATTTTATGCTAAAAACGTGGTTGAATCATTAAAAAAGATAGTAGAAGAGAAAATATCAAATGATTTTTTAGATTATAAACGAGTTGTGGAATCAATAAAACCCGTGTTTGAAGCAGTAAAGGAAGGTGCAAGAGAGGAGGACAATATGTTGACTGATATAAAGCAAGCATTGCAAAATATATTAAACAAACTACATAATGTTGAAGAAAAAAATTTGTATAAAGCAGAAGCATACCGTGACATTATAAAAGATTTTTATGAAAATAGAGATATAGGATCTACATTACGTTGTAGTGAAATTTCTTGTTTCAATAAATTAATTGATGATAAGCTGTCGGAATTGAGCCATAATAAGGATGTAGTACTAGAGAATGTAAACAACATATTTAAACATATTCAAGTTGATGATAAATTACCAGATACTGATAATAAATTTTTAGATTACGCTAATGATATGTTTCAATATGCTTATCAGGTTGTAGATGATATTCTGTAACAGGGCAAAATAAGTTTATAGAGCAAAGAAACTGGAGCGTATTTGTTTTTCATACGCTTCAGCAATATGTAAAAGACTATATACTCTGTAACAAAGAATCTCATATTAAGAAAAAATTCTTGATCAATAATTAGGCTTATATTTGAATCACGGTTTTTAACTATTAAAAATATCTATGTTTAAATGGAATGAAAATCACGTTTTTAATTCTACTGTTGGTAAAAAAATAGGCAATTGGTGCAGTACAAGTATTTCTACAGATACAAGAAATATAAAACAGGGTGATCTATTTATTGCTCTTAAAGGAAATCATTTTGATGGTCATGATTTTTTGCATGAAGCATTTGCAAAAGGAGCAGTTGCTGCAATAGTAAGTAAAAATAATTATTATGAGTATAAGAATGTTCCTTTATTCATTGTTAAGGATACATTGAAAGCCTTACAAGATATGGCATCATATTATATAAAAAAAATTCTTATTGATGCTAAAGTTATTGCAGTTACCGGTAGTGTTGGAAAAACTACAACAAAAGATATGCTAAAAGCTGTTTTATCGCAACATGGGGTGTCTCATGCAAATACTGGTAATTTGAATAACAACATAGGATTGCCTTTAACTATACTTAGAGCACCTAAAAACTGTAAGTACCTCATTCTTGAGATGGGAATGAGTAAGAGTGGTGAAATAAAAGAATTATCAAAGATTAGTAGCCCAGATATTGCGGTGATCACTAACATTGAGCATGTTCACACTGAAAATTTTTCTTCTTTATTGGATATAGCGCAAGCGAAATTAGAAGTATTATATGGTATGAAAAGCAATGGCACTTTAGTGTTAAACAAAGATAATAAATATTATGATTATTTATCATTTAATGCTGATAAGAATATAGTAAGCTTTGGTAAACATCAGGATGCTATGATTTGTTTACTAGACTTGACACGAAATAATGGTAGATTACATTTAAAAATCAAATTAAGTAATAATAGCATTAAAAGCTATAACTTACATGTTCAAGGTGAACACTTTACGTATTCTGCGCTAGCTGTTGCGGCAGTGATGAAAATATTAAAGCTTAATTTATCTTCAAATGCATTTGAATCGTTTAAAGTAACGGAGGGTAGGGGAAATACATATAATATTCAGTATAATAACAAACATATATGCCTAATTAATGACTCTTACAATGCTAGTCCTGCTTCAATGAAAGCTTCAATTAAAATGCTAGGTACATATTGCAATAAAAGGAAAGTTGCACTGCTTGGTGATATGTTAGAACTTGGTAGTGAAAGTATAAGACTTCATACAGAGCTGCTTAATTGTATAATAGAGTATAAAATAGATAAAATTTATACAGTTGGTAAGCTAATGCTGAAACTACACAAACTCTTGCCTAATGATATTCAAGGTATGCATTTTGATGATTTTGATCAATTAAACAATAACTTGCATAAAATTATTCAAACTCATGATGTGATTCTAGTTAAAGGTTCACTAAAAACGAAAATGCATCTTGTGGTAAAAGAAATTTTATCTATGAACGTAAATTAGTAGGTGTTCATAATTAATATTAATTATTTTACTTATTTATGATACAGCTCAATTTTAGTGGTTGATAAGTGAAATAAAAAGCTAGAGATTTGAAATATAAATTAAAAAATAGCAAGTAAAATTACAAATTTGCAGGTTATAGAAATCAATATTCTATTATTTATTATAAAGTTGACTTATTAATATATTTCATTTGATTGAGATATTAATCGCATCTTAGAAACAGGTGCAAAGTTTTTTCTATGGTGCTGTGTAATACCGTGGAGATTAATAGCATTAATGTGTTCTTGAGTTCCATACCCTTTGTTTTTATACCAATTATATTTAGGATATTGATTATGCAATTCTTGCATAATCTGATCTCTGGTAACTTTTGCAATGATTGAAGCTGCTGCTATTGATATGCTTATGCTATCACCATTTATTATAGGTTTTACTTTCCACTTAATTGTGGGTGGTTGATTACCATCAACTAAAACATAGTCTAGTTCCGTGTTTAAACCGTGTAATGCACGTTTCATTGAAAGCTTTGTTGCCTCTAGAATATTATATGAGTGTATTTCCTCTACATCTGCTATTCCTATACCGAATTTTGCAGTTGATATTATTTTATCGTATAAAGCTTTCCTGTTTTTTTCAGTTAATTTCTTTGAATCATTAATTCCACAGATGATTTTGTTTCTATCAGTAAAAATGACAGCTGCGGATACTACTGGACCAGCAAGCGGTCCTCTACCAGCTTCATCTACTCCTGCTATAATTCCTTGTAATTCATTTTCTATTGCAAAATCTGGATATTTCATAGAATTGCTATAGCAAAAAGACTATACTTAAAATTGAGCTAATGATAGAAAACATCCAAAATCTAATAACTATTGTATTTTCCGACCATCCTTTTTTTTCAAAGTGATGATGTATTGGTGACATGAGAAAAATCCTCTTTCCTTTTGTACATTTAAAATATAATACCTGTATAATTACAGATAAAGTTTCTATTACGAAAATTCCGCCAATAGTGACAAGAAGTATTTCTCTTTTTATTAAAACGCTAATAAAACCTAAAGCTGCACCTATTCCTAAACTCCCTACATCTCCCATAAATATCTTTGCTGGATGTCTATTGAACCATAAAAAACTTAGAATTGCTCCTATGAATGCAACACAGAATAGAATTATGTTAATGTCTCCTCGAATTGAATATATCACTAATCCTACAAAGGTAAAAGCAGTTATCAACTGTGTTGCAGCAAGTCCATCTAACCCGTCTGTGAGATTTACAGCATTAGAAGTGCCTACTATTACAAACGCAGCAAATGGAATATAAAAATATCCAATATCAATCATTAAATCTCTAAATACATATATTTTTGTAAATTCATCAGTAGAGTATTTCTGAAGTGTAAATAAAGTAATTACTGCAGTAATAAATTGAATAATTATTTTTATTTTTGCACTTAAACCTTTATGATTTTTAGTCTTTAATTTTAAGTAATCATCAATAAAGCCGAGTAAAGTAAAAAATAACGTTATAAATATCAGCAGTAAGATTTTTGGCGTTAAATTTACCCAAGTTAAAATTGAAAATAAAGAAGAAAACACTATTACTATTCCACCCATAGTTGGTATATTCTTTTTTGTTATAAAATGACTTTCAGGTCCACATAACCTGATTGGTTGACCATCTTTACTTATTTTTTTAAAGATGATAATAAAATAAGGAAAAAGAGCAAAACTTAGAATCAATGAAGTAAAAAATATTTTTGTAGTTAAAATCATTTTTCTTATATGTTGTGGTGATATAGGTAAGATAAAAATTTACAAAAATTAGAGTATTCTAAAATTAATCCATTCCCCATATAAATTCTTTCTGTACCCATGATTTACGTTTTAAGACAGATAATAAGCACCAGTTTTTAACACATTTTTTGCTTTCCATAATTGCAAATTTATCTATTTTCATAGTAACTTTACTATCTATATTTTGCTTTGCGTAGCCAAAAGTATTTTCTTTTATCATAACATAAGGTTTATTACTCAGCAAAGTACTTTTTATCCAACCGCAATCTTCATTAATATCACAAACTTTTTTCCAGTTTTCAAATTCTTCTATAACTCTAAGAGGTAAATTTTTACGAATATATATTAACTTAATAGGATAATGTATTCCTGGACCAGTTCTCATATTTACTTTATTTGACTTTATTGAAAGAAAATTATTAGCAAACGAATCATTACTATAAAATAGTAGAATTGTGATGAATATCTTGAAGAATCTTGACATAAAGGCCTACCAAGAAAAATATAATTTTTTATAAGAGTACAACTGAAAAATGAATAATTTATACACTACGCTTATATGAATTTATATAAAGTTTCTTTGCGATTTGCCAAGTATGTTTGTTTGATTAAAATCACAGATGTTAATTCTCGTAAAATCAGATAACTGGCTAGTTGTGTTGTGACCTGTAATAATTATTATACCGTTTTGTTCAGAACGCAATGAAACAAGATTGAATATCAGGTCGTATGCTATATTATCAAGATTACAAAATGGCTCATCTATGAGCCAGATGGTTGCATCAGAGATCAAAAGACGAGCAAATGCAGCTCTTCTTTTCCAACCTGCAGAGAGTTTACTATATTGAATGTTCAGTACAGGCTGTAACTGTAAATAACAAATAGCTGCCATGATTAATTCTTTTGTATTTCGTATTTCCGCCCAGAATTCTATATTTTGTATAACAGTTAAATTATCTTTAAAAGCGTTTTTATGTCCTAGATAAACCATGGCAGATGTGTAAGTTTTATGATTTTCATATATATCGTTACCACAATACATTATATTACCCGATTCAGGAGGTAGCAGACCACACAAGCTTCTGATCAAACTAGTTTTGCCACTACCATTTGGCCCAGTAATTAAAATTTTTGATTTTGGCTCGGCTTTAAAATTAAGATTATTAAATAATATTTTATTATTACGCATGCAGGACAAATCTTTGCACTCAAGCATAAATTATCTACCTTTACCTTTATATTTACCTTTATCTGAAGCTTGTGCTTTTACAAATAATTCCCAAAATCCTTTTTGACCACCCTCTCTTCTTATTAATTTTGCTAAACGTAGCATAAAACCTCCATTCTGCATAACCATTTTTGTCCATTTACCTAAAGGTTTTTCAATACCTACTATGTCTATATCTTCCTTGTATACTTGTTTGATATCGTCATTTTGATTGTCACGTAGTATTTCTTTATGTTTTTCTAGCTCTTTGTGTTTTTTTTTATTGTACCACTTATTACCTGCTCTATGTCTTTTTACGTTAGCTTTTTTGGAAAATTGAATAGAGTTTTCGTATTTCTCTCCCAAAAAGAGCAATACTTTTATAATAATAAGCAATGCTAAGCTATATATAGCTATCCGTTCAAGTGACATTGCTGTTATGAGCCAGAATTAGGTTTAAATTTTACCATGGTTAAAAAATTTTGCAATTATCTACATTAAAGAATAATATTTTCAATACTATAACACTATAAAATAAGACCCATTACAAATTAGTAAATAGTGTATGAAAAAATAAGCTTAAAAAGCATTTGTTTAGACTATTTCTTCTGGAGATTTTGCAGATATGTGTATTATGTAAGTTGCTTAGAATTTATGAATTCGCCAATATATAAAATTTCTAGAATGGCAAATTGTGTTATTTTTATAAAGTTTCTCTTTATTTTATCATTATGATTTTTAGCAGATATATTGCTTAATTCACTAATAATAGAAATTATTATAGTTTATACTTGTTTTTCCGTACAAACATATGCAAAACACTCTAATTCACATGCTTTTGATGCGAGCTTTTAATACTCACCTATTCCACATTCAGAGTAAAAGTAGGTAAATCCTTATTGATGTTCTTTAATGTTTTATTTGATAAGTCTACTTTATCTTTAGAATACAACACTTGATTTTTATTTGAAATAAACAGTACTAAGTCTATTTTTTCATTTTCCGCTATTTTTTTCGTTACTTCTTTGATTTTATTGAAAATACTCTCCACTGCATTTTTATAGTTATTTTCTAAATTTGATACTTTTTTGCTGTAATCTTCTCTAAATTTGGTAGCATGCTCATTAAATTGTTCTATTTTTTCCTTTTTAGCCTCTTCAGACAAAAGATCAAACTCTTCCTTTGAAGGCTTGATTTTTTCTATCTCTTGTTCAAATTCTTGTTGTAATTTAGAGTTGTATTTTTTGATTTGTTCTTGTAAATCTTGCAAAGCAAGAGAATCGTTAATCACCTTGTCACTATCAACAATTGCTGTTTTATGAGAATGGCTACACTCTGAACGATTGACAGCAAGATACGTAGCAGATGAAGAAAAAAGTATGCAAATAACGATAAGAAACAAATGTAAGTGCTTCATTTTAAACTCCTGTTTCAATGGAAAATTTAATATTTGGTGAAGGCATTTTATCATAATCTTCCTTTACTAATGGAAAGCCGAAATCTAACCTTAATCTACCTCCAAAAGGAGATGGCATTGAGAAACCAAAACCTGTTGATACTCTTAAAAGCTTGTTGTCTTTATACATATCTTTACACTCTTCATTTCCACAGTCTAAGCCAAAAAGTGTCCCTAAGTCAATAAATAATGATCCCTTTATACCTGCATGATCGTATAATTTTGGTAATGGGAAGTCTATTTGCTGTGTAGCGTTAAAGTAAAATTTTCCTCCTAGTGAATTTTTTTCTTTATCTCTTGGACCGATACCTGAAAGGTCAAATCCTCTAACTTCATTACCGCCTTTAAAAAAACGCTGATCAATACCTAAATTTTTATCTGTGTATGAAAAAATATAACCAGTTCCCATTTTAAGACGCAATATTATATCGTCATCTAATTTACTCAATATAGGACGGGCAAAAAAGGATAAAAATTCTGATTTAATAAAATTCACATTTCCTCCAAGACCAGATATATCTTGGCTAAGACGGAACAAATAGCCATCTCGTGGTGAGTAGATGCTATCTAGTATATTATACGTTAATGTATAGCCTACTGCTGAGATTATGTTTTTATCCACATTTTTATCTTTATATACATTATTGTATTTATAGAAATAGCGGAAGGAGTTAGTTAGGTGATCTATAACTTTATAAGATAGTTTTGCTGAGAAGCCTGAGTTAATGCTACTAAAATTACTATTTGGACTTTCATGTCTTTCATGAAATATTCCACCGCCTATAGATGTTTCAGAATCATTGAAATTATTTTCAATAAATTCTATATCAGTTAAAAATGAGTATTGATTTTTTTCAAGAGCAAAAGATAATTCTTTACCACTACCAAATAAATTTGGCTCTTTTATATCAGTTTTAAAAAATGCTCCACCAGGAAAAGACATTCCACCTGCCAAAGAAAATACACCAGTTCTTTTTTCTTTGACATTTATATTAAGATTTACAGCATTATCACTAATTGCGTAATTATCTATTTTCACTGATGAGAAAAAATCGCTGCTTATTAGCTTTCTATATGATTTTTGAATTTCTAATACATTGTAAGCATCACCCTCAGCTAGATTTAATTTACTTCTAACCACTTGATCAAAAGTACGTTCATTACCATTAATGATAATATTATTCACATAAATCTTCTTACCTGGAAATATTCTATAAGTTATATCTACAATATTATCATGTTGATTGTACTCTGGGTTGATTTTTGCAAATACATAACCTTTTTCATTTAGGTGTTTATTTATTTTTTCTACTGCATCGTTAATTTTTAATCTGTTAAATATTTGATTATCTTTTTTTACAATAAATTGTAAAACTTCTTTTTCGAGATTCAGATCTTGAGCTTCATTTTCAATGCTAACTTTGTTATCCCCAAATAAATATTGCTGTCCTTCATCGATTAAAAAGGTTGCATGCACTTGATAATTGTTATCAACTTCAACAATAGGTCGAATAGAATTGTTAATATATCCATTGGATAAGTAAAATCTATCAAGTAATTCTGTAATAATTAACAAGTATTGAGGTGAGTAATGATTCTTGCGATTAAAAATACTCTGAAAGAATTTACTAAATATATTAGTACTGGGTACTTTAATAATTTGCCTTAACTGATCTTCAGAAAAATTTTTATTGCCTATAAATCTTACATTTTTTACTTTAGAAGTTTTACCTTCATTTATTTTAAAGATTAGATTTACTCTATTATTATCAAGAGTGATTAATTCATGTTCAACTTTAACTCCAATTTTACCGTTGTTTCTGTAAGTTGTAACTAAATTCATTAAATCACTTTGCAGTTTTGTTTCAGTAAGAATGTTTAGTGATTTAGAGCGAACTACATTAGTTAATAACTCTTTATTATTAAATAACTTATTGCCCTGTAATATTACTTTATTAATTAGTGGATTATCTTGAATATTTATTATTAAATCTTTTTTTTCATCTACATGAGCATTAACACTCATAAATAATTTTGTTTTATATAAGTCTTTAATAACCAAATCTACGTCATCATTACCTACATAATCACCAGGTTTGAGTTTGATATAAAAACTTATTGTTTTAACACTAATTCTCTTACTACCAATAATTTTTATATCTTTTATTTGTATTTTATTTTCGGATGCAATAATTAACACAGGTATAAAAATTACTAATAACGTATACAATAATTTTTTCATATTATGTTAAAATAACGTTTCTAATATCATTTAAAATTGCAATAGCCATTAGCGAAAATAATATAACGGCTCCGATAATGGCCGCATATTTTTGATATTTTATAGTTAAATTCCTACGTGTAAGTGCCTCTATTGTATAATGAAATAAATGACCACCGTCTAGTAATGGTACTGGTAATAAGTTAATAGCAGCTAAATTAGCTGAAATAATAGCCATAAAATATAAAAACGTAGTTATTCCTTTTTTGAATGATTGACTTGAATATTGTGCTATTTTTATTGGTCCAGATATTTGATTTATATCACGTTTTCCTATTACAATCTGACCCATAGCTCTTACAGCAAGTGTCATTGTACGATAAGTTTCATTTATTGATAAGTTTACAGCTCCAAAAAAAGATGTTTGTTTTAGGCCAGTCACATTAATTGAAGTAATTCCTATGCTTTCTTTTTTTATTAAATTTCCAAAAGCATCTTTATCTTCGATTATTGATGGAATTAGTGCCGTTACATGTTTTTTATTGCTTCTTTTGTATTCAATTTGCATTTTCGTCCTAGGATTGGATATTACTATATGTGTAATATCTTCAAAATATCTTATTTTATTATTATTGACTTGAGTAATAACATCACCTGGAAGTAAACCAGCTACTTCAGCTACACTACCTTTGATAACATTTCCAATAACAGGTGGAATGCGATAGTAGCCTTCTATGCAAAAAAATACTGTTAAAACTATCACAGTAAATATAATGTTTGCAAAAGGTCCTGCAAAAACAATTGCTGCTTTTTTATATCTTGGCTTTTCATGAAATGAAAGAAGCTTTTCTTCATCGGTTAATTCTTGTTTTTTGTCGGGGATGCTTGCTTCATTTGTATCTCCTAACATCTTAACATAGCCACCAAGTGGAATAGCACTTAACTTCCACCTAGTACCTGATTTATCATTGAAACCAAAAAGCTCAGGTCCAAAACCTATTGAGAACGACTCAACTTTCACTTTACAAATCTTTGCAACAATATAATGACCATATTCATGTACAAAGACTATGATAGAAATTATTAAAAAAAATGATAAATAATGTATGTTATTAGTGAGCTGATAAATTAATTCCACTTGTATATTTGAATTTTGTTAAAATTTAATTATATTAAGGTATTCTTTCCTTGACAAGTTATTTATCTCGCTTTTTAATAAAGAAAACTTAATATATAGCGATGAGTAAGATTAACGTTTCATTGCTAAGAAGAAAATTGATATATAGAAGCTGGCACAGAGGGTGCAAGGAAACTGATATAATTTTAGGTAATTTTGCACTAAAATACCTTGGCAAATTTTCTCTAAAAGAACTGGCCAATTATGAAAAGATAGTGGATCTTGATGATCACGAGTTGTATTACTATATAACCGGTCAAAAAATCTTGCCTAATCATTTAGATAAAAAAATATTTAATTTGATTGCTCTTTCATGTACTCAAGATTAGTTATTACTTTACTAATTCTATTTGACATCTCGGTATATTCAATTTTTTTATTACTTTTATATTTTTCATATTCTTGATTTACTTGATTCAATTGTCTTGTCAACTCTAGAATTTGATCTTCAAGCATCAGAGCTGCAAGCAGAAAATTTAGTGAATCTGAACCTTTACTACCAGTTTTGTTGGATATAGAGTTAACTAATTTATTGAAACGATTCGCCAGATATAGCAAATGATCTTGTTCTCCAATTCCACATGATATGTTATAATCCTTACCACGTATAAATATTTTTACTTTCTCCATTTGCTCCATTAATAATCCTCAACATTAGAATTGTTAACTAGATTGGATAGAGTTTTACTACTACGAAAGTATACCTTGAAGTATTTACTTTTTGTAAATTTATCTGATATTTCAGATTCTGAAAGATTATAACTCCTAATTGAAAAGGAAGCAAAGCCTCTAAGTTCAATTCTATTATGGTTTTTTAACTCATCTAAAAGCACCTCAAAAAACCTATCAATTATTGCTATAACAACTTCCTTACCTAATAAAGGATATTTTTCGACAATCTTTTTTACTATATCGGATTTTGTTGTCATTAAATAGCACTAAATAAGTAACATAAGTCATTTTGCTGATAATATGATTTTATATTTTTCAATTCCTAATACTTCAACTTCTATTTTTTCTGATATAGAAAATGTTTTATTTTGCGGAAGATTCTCTTGTTCTATCAAGATAGTCACATCATTTCCAACATCTACTATTAATCCACCGTCCTCTCTTTTATTGACAGTAACCTGTATTTTATCACCCACCTTGACCTTGTTTATTAGCTCTTCAAGAGGATCATGTTCTATTTGTTTTATACCAAGATAAATCTTTGCTCGATTAACATTAGCTCTTATTAATTTTGCTTGTACTTTGTCACCGACATTGTACTTTTTTATTTCATCTGATGTGTTTTTATTCCAACTTAAGTCTTTTGCATATATTGTTCCTTCCACATTTTTATCTATTTTGGAATCATCAAAAACAATAGATAAATATGAACCAGTATTGTTTTTTACTGTGCCAGAGATGACAGAACCAGGATGGTACTTATTAATCAGCACCTGCCAAGGACTATCGGTACACCTTTTCATGCTTAGACTCATTCTATTTTTAGAAATATCAATACTAAGAATTTTGACATTTACTTCTTGTCCTCTTGTCACAAAGCTACTTACTGGTAAATTACCCCTGATCCAATTGATTTCTGATGAATGAACTAATCCTTCAATTCCATGTTCAAGTTCAACAAACAAACCATATTCTTCTTCTATACTTGTTACTTGACCTTTGTGTATACTATCAATTAGATATTTTGATTCAACATTTTTCCAAGGGTTATCTTCTAACTGCTTTACCCCAAGTGAAATCTTGTTATTTTCTTTATCTACTTTGATAATTTTAACCCTAATATCTTGACCGCAAGTAAAGACTGCAGATGGATGGCCTATCCTAGTCCAAGATATATCTGTAATATGCAGTAAGCCGTCTATAACTCCTGCTTCATTTGATTCATGAATTCCAACAAACACACCGTAATTAGTTATATTTTTTATTTTTCCTTCCATTATGTCACCTTCATTTAAAGATTGAAAGAATTTAACTTTTTCATCTGAATATAGTCTTTCCAATACTAACTTTCTTGATATAACAATGTTACCTTGATTCTTATCCATTTTGAGTATAATGAATTTTTGCTCAGTATCAACCAGATGATGTGCATCTTTGATTTGCTTTAAATCCACATGACTAAGGGGTAAAAAGGCACTTATTCCATCACCAAGATCAACGATAAAACCACTTTTGATAGAGCGTTTTATGACACCGTTGATTTCAGATTTACTAGCCATATCTGCTTCTAACTTATTCCATTTTTCATCTCTTATTGCTTTTTCACGACTAAGAACAACGTTACCATTCTGGTCTTCAACCCTTTCTACATATGCCTTGATTTTAGAGCCAATAATAACTTCATCGCTAGGAGCTAGTTCTTTTATAAGAATCCTTCCATCAGATTTTAAGCCAACATCAACCACAATGTCATCAGGGTTAATTCTAGTTATTGTTCCTTCTACCAAGTCTCCTTCTTTTACATTGCTTACAAAAGAATCTTCAAACAACATGTCATTATTATTTTCAGGTTGGTCTAAATATATTTCTTCTATAAATCTATTAGATGATAATTTTTTAATAGTAAATGGCTGAGTTACAGTTTGATTGTTATTATTCATTTAGCATAGACCTTTAACTTAGTGTACTGAAATTATATACTATTAACAGCTAATGACAAGTGATTTTTCCTTTTACAGAAATTTATGAAATATTATTATTAATTAGTGGTATCAACACTTTTAAAAAGCTACATTATGGATGAAAAAATCAATTAAGATATTGGAAGAATATGTATACCTTTATTAAAAAAAAAAGATGGATAAAATCATTTGCAAGGAGATCAAAACTAGAACCGAATACTGAGAAAGTATTAGAAATGTGCTCTCTCAAAAATAATAAAGAATCTATAGAAAAAATTGTCAATTCACATAACAGAATACAAATAGAAGTAGGTTTTGGTAGAGGTGAAAATATTCTTTATCAGGCACTAAATGAACCTGATGTACTATTCATAGGGTGTGAGCCTTATTTACGAGGTGTATATAGTTTATTAGTAAATATCGAAAAATATAATATAAAAAATATCTTGATATGGATAGAGGATGCAAGAGAGCTGATTGCCAATTTTCCAGATAAAAGTATTGAAAATTTTTTTATTTTATTTCCTGATCCATGGCCAAAGCGAAGGCATCACAAGAGGCGATTAATTAATAAAGAATTTTTAAATTTACTAGCAAAAAAGATGATAGATACAGGTGGGATATTTATTGCAACTGATCATCAATGTTACTCAGAATGGATCATGCTACACGTAAAAGAATGTAGTTTTTTAATATATACAGAAAATGATTATTGTAATCTTCCTATTACAAAATATCATCAAAGAGCTCTAAAACTTCAACATAAAATAAGATTCTTTAAATTAAGTAAGAATAGGTAGGTAGTCTAACTACTATAATATTGAAAATATACAAGAATAGTTTAAAGTTGATTTTAGACAATTTCAAAGGAGCCTATTATAAATATGATAGGAAATTTAAGTGGAGTAATAGATGAGATCTATAGTGATCATATAATATTGAATGTTAACGGCATTGGCTATATTGTATATCTTTCTGCTAAAACTTTAAGTTTTTGTACAATTGGTAGTAAAATTAAGCTTTTTGTTGAAACTTACTCAAACAGTAGAGAAAATTTTCCTCAATTGTATGGTTTTATCAATAGAGAAGAACAGCATTGTTTACGCTTACTTGTTAAAGTAAGTGGTATTAGTTACAAAACTGCAATTTCGATTTTAAGTAAATTAACACCAGAACAGTTTTTTTTAGCGGTAGCGAATGAGGATAAAGTATTATTTAAAATGAGTGGATTAGGTCCAAAACTCATAAATCGGATCATTACTGAGTTGCATAGTAAAGTTAGTAAATCAGAAATAAATCACCATCCAATACAGGAAGAAGCTGTGTCAGCTTTGATAAATCTTGGTTATGAAAAAATGAAAGCTTATAATACTATAAGAAAAATACAAGATGAGTTACCAAATTTAGAAACAAAAGATATGATTCGTATGGCCCTTAAGGATTTGTCAATTTTATGAAAACAATATCATGTGGTAAGGAATATGAAGAAGATACTCATAACACTAATATTAGGCCAGAACACTTTAATGATTTTATTGGTCAAAGTGATTTAATACAAAATCTCAAAGTATTCATAAATGCTGCACAAACAAGGGAAGAATCATTAGATCACGTTTTACTTTGCGGTCCTCCAGGTCTTGGTAAAACAACTTTAGCTAATATTATCTCTAAGGAATTAAGGGTAAGTTTTCGTGCAACTTCTGGTCCATTACTCACTAAAGCTGGTGATTTAGCTGCAGTGCTTACAACTCTTAATGTAAAAGACGTTTTGTTTATTGATGAAATTCATAGGTTGAACCGTAATATAGAAGAAGTTCTTTATACCGCAATGGAGGATTTTTGTTTAGACATATTAGTAGGTGAAGGTTCATCTACACGCACTTTAAGAATAGATATACCTAAATTTACGTTAATAGGAGCAACAACACGCATTGGATTACTTTCTGCGCCACTTAGAGATCGATTTGGCATCCCTCTTCATCTTGAATTTTATTCGTTCAAGGAATTGGTTGAGGTGATAAAAAGAGGAGCAAGAATTTTTTCAATCGAAATTGAAGAAAGTGCTGCACAAGAAATAGCTTGCCGTGCACGAGGTACTCCAAGAATAGCTCTTAGGTTATTAAGAAGAGTAAGGGACTTTGTTGATGTGGAAAATGACAGAAGAATCACCTATGAAATTGCTCATTCTGCACTACTTAAATTAGGTGTAGACAAAAAAGGATTAAACAAGCTAGATATTGATTATTTAAGATTTTTATTTAACACATCAGGACCTGTTGGAATTGAAACTATAGCTATTGCGCTTTCTGAAGATGTTGGAAATATAGAAGAAACGATTGAACCTTATTTAATAAAAATTAGTTTTGTAAAGCGTACACCAAGAGGACGTGTTCTCACCGATCAAGCAAGAGAATATTTTAATCTTCAATACCAAATTTAGAAAAATCTTTATTGACTTATAATCTCTTTAAAGATTTTTCTAAATTATTAATTTTTACTTATTCAATACCATTATTGCGTTTATGATACCCTTCCTACTTCTTTCTTGCCCCCCTTTGGCGACTCAGCTTGTTGTTCTTCTAGATTAACGGGTTGTTGTTTTATATCTTCAATGCTTGCTTTAGGCGCTTGTATTGCCTTAACAGTTTCTTGGTTCATATATGATTCCAATACTTCATGTAAAGGCCTTGCCTCATATTGCCTTCCTACTTTAATTTTATTTACCTTCAATTGTTCTATAGTCACAGAATTATGTTCAACAAGTTCTACAGAACTATCATCATGAAGATTAATTTTTATATTACATTCCATTCCTTCAACATACCACTTCAGATTCATTTCATATGATCCATTAGCTACTTCATATATTTTAGTTCCATCTTCGTCTATTCGGCAACGTATACCTCTTTTCTCATCTTGATCAGGCAATAGCAATGTAAATGCTGTTATGTTATGTCGTTTAGCTAAATCACTATTTAAGAAGTCACTCATGTTTATTGTTTGTTGATTATCATTTAACACTATTCTTGCAGTTAACATAGTTCTGACAGGGCTTCTGACTCTTAGTTTTACAAACTTAAGAGCATTATTACCTATGTGTTTAGCAATTTCTTGTTCAGTTTCACTAATAATCTTACCTGTAAGATACTTACCATGGTTTTTATTTTCTGAGCTACTAGGAATACTTTCAGAAAAGAGATCTTTCATCTGTTCTGCATCATCACAATTTATATATTCAAATTTACGATCGCTTTTTGTACCTGAAAACGGATGATCATCCAATCGTGCTTTATTATTTGAGGGAAGAGAATAAGATTTTTTTAGAGAAGAGTGAGTGGTATTTGGAGAAGTGTTAATTGAAGATATAGTTTCAGTATTACTTAACATATAAACCTTTTTAATATTACATATCGCTTAATGTATAAATTATATCTAAAAAGTAAAGTGTATTTTATACGCAGTATAAGTTACCTCATATTATTGAATAACTTATACTTTCATTCTTTAAAATTTCGAGTGTATTCAAACCTTGAGTATTAATAAAAATATTTTTTTACTGATTGAATTTTTATCTATTGACTTACTAGATAATGAGGTGTAAGAGTAAGCATATTTTGCTAAAGGAGGCATATGCCACAAAATGATAAAAACTTACAAACTCACACTCTACCAACTGAAATTGTAAAAATAACTGATACTAAGGTTAATTCAGAAAATGTTAATCTAGCTTCGAATATTGAGAGTACTTCTAACTTAACATTAGATAATAGTTCAGTTATTAGCAGTAAAAAGCCTCGTGTTCACAGTACTCACAGTACTCGTAAATATGATTATTTAGATCTTGATGATAAAGAAATAAGGAAAAAGTTTTTTGCTATAGACACAAGTAATAGTGTCAATACTGAGAAAAATCCCTATAACGATAAATATTTAAAAGGGAAATTTTGTGAACCAGTTAAACAAGAAATGTACAGATGTATGGGAAAAGACACTCTACAATCTATAAAACTTAGGGTTGCTAAGTATCCTGGTAAGCCTCAGGTTACTGCAAGAATTGTATTAAGTGATAATACAAAATCATTAAATATTAGTGATTTTTTGAATACTGATGCTGCTAAAGCTTTAAACATAACGTCAGTTACAATTCTATTAGCTGATCAAGATGAGAAAAGAGGTATGCGTTGTAAAATTGATGAATTCGGAGCTAAAGTGTATCAAGCAATTAATGGTTCATATCAAATGGAATTGAAGTGGTATGTTGCAGAAAAGGAATGTAATGTTACAATTAAATTTCATGATGATGGTTCTGTAGAGCTTGTTAAACATAATTCTGTGACTATAGAACAAATTAAGGCAAATACTGTTAAATTGGCAAAAACTATGAAGCAAGTAGAAGAAAATTATGTTGGAGAAATAAAATCACGAATTGAGTGGATAAAACCTTTGCATGAAGTATTAGAACCATTTATGAATCAAGAAACTGTTAAGGTAATACAAGCGCCTAAAGCAAGCATTGAAGATATAAAACAACAACCCGTTAATCTAGAAGAACAACAAGCAGGGTCCAGGGGGGCAAGATTGAATAAGTAAAAATTAATAAAAAAGAGATTGTTGATAGAAGTATAAGTTACTCATACTATTGAGTAACTTATACTTTGATTTTTTAAAATTTCGCATGTATTAAAGTTTTCAGCACTAATAAAAATATTTTTTTTACTGATTAAATTTTTATATATTGACTTACTAGATAATGTGATGTAATAGTGAGCATATTTTGCCAAAGGAGGCATATGCTAAGCAGTGAAACTATAAAACAAAACACGATAATATCTAATACCTTATCTAAGGTAAAGAGCTCTAATCTAACTTCAAATGTTAAAAATATACCTGAGCCAACACCAGGTGATGAGCCATTTATCGGAAGTAAAAAAACTCGTAATTGTGATTATTTAGATTTTGATAATGACGAAGTAAGAAAAAAATTTTTTGCTACAAACATAAACAATAGCGTTAATAAAAAGGAAAATGACTATAGAGGTAAATATTTAAAAGGTTCCTTATATGATGGAATTGAAAAAGAAATATTTCAATCGATAGGACGGGATATTTTGACATCTGTGAAATTTATAGTGGGTAGAAAGCCTGGTAAACCTGAAATTACTGCCAGAGTAGTATTTAATAGTAATAATAAGCAACCAATAGATATATCTAGTTTTCTCAATACTGAAATTGCCAAGAAATATAATATAACAGCATTTACATTGCTATTGCCTGATCAAGATGAGAAAAGAGGTATACGTTGCCGAATAGACGAAGATGGAACTAAAATATATGAAGTAGCTAATGGATCATATGAAATGAATCTGAAGTGGTATGTTGAAGGAATGGAATGTAATATAAAAATTAATCTTCATGATGATGGTTCTGTAGAACTTGTTGAACATAATTCTGTGACTATAGAACAATTGAAGGTAAATAAAATTAAAGTAGGAAGGCAATATGAGGCAAGGCCTTTACATGAAGTATTAGCACAACATGTAGAAAGAAGCTCTAGTGAAACAGTAATTAATTTAGATGAAAGAAATAAAGCTACTAAAACAGGTATGAAGGATGTTGCAGTTCAAACAGCTGATATATCTCAAGAAAAAGAGCATTGTGTAGTGAAATCTTAATAAAAAAGAGATTATTGATAGAGGTATAAGTTACTCATGTTATTGAGTAGCTTATACCTTGATTCTTTGAAATTTCGAGTGTATTAAAGTTTTCAAAACTAGTTGAATTTTTATTTATTAATTAAATTAGAATGTGTTGGTAATGTTGTTGGGGGATAACATAATACTACCGAAAAGTTTTTATAATCGCCCAACTTTGATTGTAGCTGGAGAGTTATTAGGAAAAACTCTAAAGTTTTTTGATTTTAGTGGAATGATAACTGAGGTTGAAGCTTACATAGGTACGAATGACCCAGCTTGTCACGCATCTAGAGGTTATACTAAGCGTACCTCTGTAATGTTTGGTGAACCAGGATTTTCATACGTATACTTTATATATGGTATGTATTACTGCTTAAACATTGTAACAGAAGAGGAAGGATTTCCTGCTGCAGTGTTAATACGAGGATTAAGATTGAATATTCCATGTGTAGAAGATTTGAAAGGACCAGGAATATTATGCAAAAAGTTAAATATTACAAAAGAACACAATGAAAAGAGCTTAACAATAAGTCACGAATTTTGTGTCTATGAATCTAGACTAAAACCGCATTATGTTTGCACTCCAAGAATAGGAATTAGTAAAGGTAGAGAGAAATTTTGGCGATTTAAAGTATAATTTTATAAAGAGAGTTTTATTCCAACTTAATATACTTGTCGATCATGCTTTTTTGTTACTAAATCTATATCCTGTTTTATATATTTTTTTGTGATCAATCACTCTTCTCAATAGTTCTATATATTTGTTATATCTTGAGCATTATTTTGTTTTTTATATAATTGTTTTTCTAGTTTTTCATACAATTCAGTCTAAGTAGATAGTTAATTAGCTGAGAGAAATTATGGTTTTGATAGCGTTAATACAAAAATTAATAATGTTAATACCAATTCATTATCTAAAAAAATTCCAATTGTACAGAAAGGTAATAAGGAAAGATAATTACGTAAAGTAGCTTGCTATTTGATGACATACAAAAAATGCAATGATAAATTACCATAATAAATTATTGACCAAATCTACATTTAAATATACTATTATCATCATATTATTGGTGATAGGGTAGCATTATGGCTAATTGTTTTAATCTAGGAAAGAAAGAATTTAATGATAATAAGTCTGCACTTAGTATCTTAGAGATACAAGAAAAGCAAATTGTAGGTAAGAATCATCAGGATTTGAAAAATTTATTAAAAAAACAAGTCAGTAAATTAGTGCTTGTAGATCATCCTGATAAATGTAGAGATGAATATGTTTTGAAGTTGTTTGAGATTATGACAGCTTATCAAGAGGGAACCAACTATATTAAACATTTAGAATCAGGTAATTCTTGTGTAAAAAATATTCATCAGAAAGATGATTACTGTTTAACAGCATTTGAATTTCGTTACAGAAGGAAGTTATTTGAAAAATGCGGCATAAATGCAAAAGATGTATTAGGAAAAAATTTCAATGAAATAACCTCTGTATTAAAGAGTAAGAATAAGGAATTTGAAGAATATTTGGAAATAGGTAAGTCTTTTGATAAAGCAAAAAAGGGAATTTTTCCGTGTAATATAGAACTTAAGGAGTTAGATAAAAAATTAGAAGAGCGTTCGGCAACACCTATTGCACATTTATATCTTTACGTTAGTCCACCACTAACAAACTTAAAGTATCACAGTCGAATTCAGCGTGATAAGATAATGTTGGCATCTGAATTCATAAAACACAAAAACTTTCTTTACAGTAAACAATATTTATCCTCTATAATCTTGAGTATATTAATAAATATTACAATAAGTTGTTATTTATCATTGTGGATAATACCGTTTAGCATAATTACTATTTTCAATATTAAATTATCACTCACTCACTTAATGGAAAAGTATAAAAATTCAGAGATTTCTACTGATGAATTTACGAATAAAATAAATTATACTAATTTGTATGTAAAAGTTCTAATTTTATATCCTTTAGCAGCTTTTTCTGTTTATTTATTATCAACAAATCTTATTATCAATGGATCAACAACTAATTTAGTGATATTAGGACCTATGCTTGCACTTGCTATAGTAGCTGAAGCACTAAGTTCTACTTTTTTTAAAGGTTCTACAATATATACAGAAAAGCATGTGGAAAATCTACTTACAGAAGATTTTAACGATAAAGTAGAAAAAGAAACAGATCTGCTGCAACGGTATGACTTGGGAAAATTATTAATGCCAATTATGATGCCGTTTATTAAAATATGCTTTAGAAAAGAAAATAGTGAATTAGCTGAAAGAGATTTTAATTTTGATGGAGTTGGTACAAAATTTAGTAATGTTGATACCAATCAATTTTCTAAAAACATTCCAATCATACAGAAATAGTAACTAAAGATTATAACGTAGCAGATTATTATTTGATGATATGCAGAAAAAATGCAATTATAGATTACCATGAAAATATAAATTATTTAAATAATTAACTAAGTGTATAAGTAAATGCTATATTACAATTAATACTGTATTAGTGTACATAATATGCCTGACCATTTTAATATTAGTAAGCAGGAGTTTAAAGGTAATAAATCTTTATTTGACGTTTTAGAAATAAAAGAAGAGCAAGTTATAGGTAAGAACCACCAGGATCTTGTTGAACTCTTAAAAAAACAACATAAAAAATTAATACTTGTAAATCACCCTGACAAAGGCGGAGATGAAAATAGATTTGATCAGATTTATAAAGCATACCAAGAGCTTAAAAAATACATTGAGCCTTTAAAGTCAGGCAATTTGTGTGAGAAAGTTAGCGTTGATAGTGAAGGTGATGGGCATTTAACAGAAATGGAGTTTCATTATAGAAATAAATTGTTTTCAAAATTAAATATCACTAAAGAAGAAGTAGTGGGGAAAATTTTTGACAAATTAATCTTTATATTAAAATATAAGGACTGCACATTTGAAAAAGATTTGCAAGATTACTATGATCTTAAAGAACGATGCAATGATCTTGCAGAACAAATAAAACAACTTCATCAAAAAGCAGACTCATTTGAGAGAATCAAAAATCGATCTGAATATTTAGAATTGCAGGGGGAGTTGAATCAATATGAAGCAGAGCCCAGCATACAATTGTCTCATTATATCAAGCCACTAGAAGGAAAAAATAACCTAATAAAAGAAGATAAAAAAGCATTAGCACAAAAGTTTATAGAACATAAGAATATGTTACTGGTTGTTTCAAAACTTAGTGATATACCTTTAGCTACATTAACTACGATTACCATAGGCTGTTACATGTCTTGGTGGATAATAGTGTTTAATGTTGTAAGGAGTGTTGTCGCACAAGAGTTGATTGCTCATTATAATACTAAGTATAACAATTCAGAGATTTCTACTGATGAATTTATCAGAAAAATGTCTTACCTAGCACTAGGTTGCGAATTTCTTATAGTATATCCTTTAGCAGCTTTTTCTGTTTATTTACTTGCAACAAACTTTATTGCCAATGAGCTGACTGTTGGGGGAGTTATACTTGCTTCTTTTTTAACGTTAGCTATATTAGTTGAAGTACTAGCTCCTATTTTTGTAAAGAGTTGTGAAATATACACTGAAAAGAATGTAAGAGATTTAATTGAAGAAGACCCAGGGTATAGAGTGCAAGAAGCAACAGATCTGCTTAAATGGTATGACTTGAGAAAATTATTAATGCCAATTATAATGCCGTTTGTTAAAAAGTGCTTTACAGCAGTAGATAATGAATTAGCTGAAAGAAATTTTGATGAGGAAGTTAGTACTAACATATCTTATGCAATAGGTATTAGTCAACCTGTTAAGCAAACTACACTTACAACATTCTAGATGAACTAAGATCTCAATAATATTATAATAAATATAGCATATAATACGTTTTTATTAATTAGGTGCTTTATATGACTGAAACAAATCAAATGCAGTATATTGTAAATACTTTTCCAAATACACCTAGTGGTCCTAGAGCTTTTGTGCATCCTACAGGAAAGGTTATGAGTTGGGTAAGAAACGAATTTTCCTCTATTAGTGATAAAACGGTTAATATTGCGAATGCGATAAAAGCCTTAGAGGACAAACCAGGAGGTGGTGATAATGGACAAATGACAAACCAATTAAATTTATTAAAAAATCAACTTAATTCAGTGACGAAAGAACTCTCTTTACTGAAAAATACAGATAATACAGTGATGAAAGGATTAGGTGTATTAAATAATAGATTGGTAGTATTGGAAAAAGGGCGAAGTGAAAGAGAAGTTCAACTTGATGATGAAATGAATTATCAGTATAGAAGTAGTTCTGCAGAAGGAATAAATAAAAGATTTGAAAACAAAGCAGCACTAAAAAACATAAATGAGGAAGGAGATTGCTCTTCTATTGAAGCACCACTTACTGATTTTAGTTTACTATAACATTACAGATGTATTAGGGATAATATAAAATATATATTTTAGAGTGTAAGTATTAGCAATGAACTATAATAAAATGTTTTATTATAGTTCATTTTCTTATCAGTTGAATTTACATAAGTAATTGTTAACAATATAAAATTGGTGCTTGCTCTATTATGAATGCAAAAAAAGTAAAACTCATATTTGAGAGATTTAAACAAGAAAATCCTATGCCAAAAATAGAGCTGAATTATACTAATCATTTTACACTATTGGTTGCAATAGTTTTATCAGCACGCACAACTGATGTTAGTGTTAATAAAGTTACAAAAGAACTGTTTAAAATTGCTTGTAGTCCAGAAAAAATGCTGAATTTAGGGCATGATGAACTTAGAAAACGTATCAGTACTATCGGATTATATAACTCTAAAGCAAAAAATATAATAGGGCTTAGTAGAATATTGATAGAAAAATATGATAGCAAGGTACCTGAAGATTTTCACGATTTAATCTCTTTACCAGGAGTGGGAAGAAAGAGTGCAAATGTGTTTCTAAATTCTGGATTAGGAATAAAAACTTTAGCGGTTGATACTCATGT
Source organism: Wolbachia endosymbiont of Chironomus riparius (assembly GCF_918315375.1). Classification (NCBI taxonomy): domain Bacteria; kingdom Pseudomonadati; phylum Pseudomonadota; class Alphaproteobacteria; order Rickettsiales; family Anaplasmataceae; genus Wolbachia; species Wolbachia endosymbiont of Chironomus riparius. Next base: position 14,488 of record NZ_OU906733.1, on the reverse strand, counting down.
TTTTAGAGTTAGCAATAGAATTGGTCTGGTGAAAGAAAAGAATGTTTTGAAAACAGAACAATCCCTTTTAATTGCGATACCAACACAATATTTACTTTATGGTCATCACTGGTTAGTTTTGCATGGTAGATATATTTGTAAATCACAAAAACCTTTATGTGATAAGTGTATTATTCATGATTTATGTGAATTTAATCATAAAAAATATAATATTGTAGATCGAAATTAAGTTTTAACTTATTATATGAGAAGTTAAACTTCAATAAACATGAAAAGCTTATATATTAAAACTTATGGCTGCCAGATGAATGTGTACGATTCCATTCTCATGGAAAATATAATCAAACCTCTGGGTTTTAATGTTGTTGATGATGTAGAGAAAGCTGACTTAGTAATATTTAATACATGTCACATTAGAGAAAAAGCAGCTGAAAAACTTTACTCAGAGCTAGGTAAATTACAAAAAAAGAAAGATGTCACTATAGTAGTAGCTGGATGTGTAGCACAGGCAGAAGGGGAGGAGGTTTTTAGGCGAGCTCCATTTGTTGATGTTGTTGTTGGACCACAAAGTATTGCCTCCTTACCGGAACTGATAGTTAAAGCGAGTAGAAGTAAAGGTCATCTAATAGATACTGATTTTCCTGAGATAGCAAAATTTGATAAATTTCCAGATGAGTGTTATGGTATCAATCAGGGTTCCTCTGCATTTCTTTCCATACAAGAAGGATGTGATAAATTTTGTACATTTTGTGTAGTTCCTTATACTCGTGGAGCTGAATACTCACGACCAGTAAATGAAATATTTCGTGAGGTACTAAAGTTAGTGTCACATGGTGCAAAAGAAATTACTTTGCTGGGTCAGAACGTTAATGCTTATCATGGAGAGTGTGAAGGGGAAATTTGGGACTTAGGGAAGTTAATAAATCATATTGCTAAAATTGAAAAGCTCGAGAGAATCCGCTATACAACTTCACATCCCAGAGATATGCATGAATCCCTCTACCTTGCACATGCTCAAGAACAAAAGCTAATGCCATTTGTTCATCTACCTGTACAATCAGGTTCTGATAAAATATTACGTGCAATGAACAGAAAACATACTGTAGAGGAATATTTAAAAATAATAGATAAATTGCGTAAATTAAAATCAGAAATAGAATTTTCTTCTGATTTTATAGTTGGTTTTCCTGGAGAAACTGAACAAGATTTTGAAGAAACTATAAAGTTGGTAGAAAAAGTTAAGTATGCTCAAGCTTACAGCTTTAAATATAGCCCAAGACCTGGAACTCCAGGTGCAGAAAGAAAAGATCAAGTACCAGAAGAAGTGAAGACGGAACGACTTCTTCGCTTACAAAAATTAATTAATCAGCAACAACTTACATTTAATCAGAACACAATAGGTAAAACTATACCTGTATTGTTTAGTAATAAAAAAGGTAAATACCAAAGTCAAATAATTGGTAAAAGCACATATATGCAGTCTGTATGTATAGATGACTCAGAAGATAAATATAAAGATAAAATAGTAAATGTAAATATATTGCAAGCCCGGCAAAATAGTCTAATAGGGTGCATAATTTGTTAAAGTAGCATTAAATGTTGTTACTTTACTTTATAATATATTTAATATATTATTAAATATATTATAAATATTTAATATGATAGCAAATATAAATACTGTTGCGCTTCAAGGAATTACTACAGTGAATGTAAATGTGCAGATTCATATGGCAAATGGTATTCCAGCTTTTAATATTGTTGGTTTGCCAGATAAAACTGTGGCAGAGTCTAGAGAACGCATTAGAGCAGCATTAAATTCTATCAATCTACTATTACCTCCAAAAAGGATTACAGTTAACCTTTCTCCCGCGAATTTGTTGAAAGAAGGCAGTCATTATGACTTAGCTATAGCTATTGGGTTGCTTGTTGTGATGAATGTAATAGCGATTGAAAAGGTTAATTCTTATATAGTTATGGGTGAACTTGCTCTTGATGGAAGAGTAATTCAAGTTTCAGGGGTTTTGCCAGCAAGTATTCATGCTAAGCGGGAAGATAAAGGAATAATTTGTCCACGTGAAAGCAGTATGGAAGCTGCATGGGTGAAAGGTATTTCAATTCTGGCTATAGAAAAATTAACAGACATTATAAAACATTTCAAAGGTGAGCAAGCTATTCAATCAGTAATTTTTCATATGCCTAAAGAAAGAAGGTCTGTTCAGAATATGCAAGATATAAAGGGTCAAAGCATTGCAAAAAGAGCAGCTGAAATTGCAGCAGCAGGAGGACATAACATGCTTCTTGTTGGCCCACCAGGAACAGGTAAATCAATGCTTGCTAAACGTTTTATAGGACTTTTACCTAATTTGAGTGAATCAGAGATGATAGACGTTAGTATAATTTCTAGTATAACGGGAGTTAATAAAGAGATATTTACAATGTCTCGTCCTTTTCGTGAACCTCATCATTCATGTTCTATGCCAGCAATTATAGGTGGCGGAAAAAATGCAAAACCTGGAGAAGTTACTATGGCACATAATGGAGTACTATTTCTTGATGAATTACCTGAATTTCCAAGATCTGTGCTGGATTCTCTGCGTCAACCACTTGAAGATAGAAAAGTAACTATTGCAAGAGTAAATGCTCATATTACTTATCCTGCAAATTTTCAGCTGATAGCTGCAATGAATCCATGTAGGTGTGGTCATTTGGGTGATGCAACTAGATCCTGCAATAAAGCTCCAAAGTGTGGTACAAATTACAGAAATAAAATATCAGGTCCACTACTTGATAGAATAGACATATGCGTTGAAATGCCAAATGTTAGCATACTTTCCTCTAAAATTTCTTCAGAAGGAGAAAGCACTGAAATTATAAGAGCAAGAGTGATAGCAGCAAGAAAAATTCAAAGTCAGCGGTATAGCAAATTAAATATTAGTTGCAATGCAGAAGTAAATGGAGAAATGCTCAATAAGTTTACTCAACTCGATGAAGCTGGATTGGAGCTTTTAAAACATGCTTTAAAAGAAAACTATATTTCAAATAGAGGCTACACTCGTGTATTAAGAGTCGCAAGAACCATAGCAGATCTTGCAAAGAGTGAGAAAATCACAAGGGAACACATTGCTGAGACGTTGAATTACAGAATAAGAGCATATTAAAATCAGCTTGTATTTGACATGCAATCTTTTCCAATTATACTACTCTTAATGAGTTTTTAATATTCTATTTTGGGAGTAAAGTTATGACAGAAATTACGTTTGGTACAAACAATAAATATAAAATTGACGAAAGCACTAGTTTTGTGAATGCCATAAGTACAGTATACAAAGAGGAATCAAAGGAATTAGGGGCGAGTAAGACTAGAGCTGAGAATATACTTGGACGTTCCAAAGCTGTATTAATGGCACCAGTTGTTGGTACAGTGAATTATAGTATTCATCACCCAGGTAGAGTTGCGGCTGTTGTTCTTCCAGCAATTGCGGTTGCGGCATTAACTGCTTCTTACTTTATGTTCCCAGCTTATGCAGCTTTTGTTGGTGCATACGCAGCGAAGGCTGGTGCATTTGTTGCTCCTGCTATTTCTGGTATTAGTGGTGGTATTTCTGCTGGGTTTATGCTTGCAGCGGCTAATCCAATGCTTACTGGTATTTTAGCGATTGTAGCAGTTGCAGCAGTTGCAGCGATTGGTTCACTTGCATATATAGTTTGTAATCAGAAAAGCATAATCAACGATAAAGATGAAATTATTAATGGTATGAAAAAACAAATTAAAGAAAATTGCGAAGTTCAAGGAGAAGGTACAGATAACGAAACATGGAAAATAAAAGATGGTGTCAATCTAAGAACAGTACTTGAAGGTATTGGAGGTATACTAAGTCTAAATTCGTCAGTAAATCAAGTTGTAAAGCAAGGTGGAAAGTAAGTTTAACCTTTAATTCATAATTAAAAAAAAGGGTAGGGGTAAACCTATCCTTTTTTATAAGGTCTTACAGTTAATTAAAAAACACTGGTGAGAGTTTTTAATTTAGTTCTTTTGATATCCACTCACTGTTAGTGTAAAACGCGTTGCGACAAAAAAGTTTGTTAATAAGTGAATGCTCTGATTTTTATATAATTTAGCTAATTGACTTCATGAGTTAAAGTTTTATTTGCAACTTGAATTTCTTCTGTTTTACTATTTAGAGAAACTGACCTGTCTTCTTTTTCACTATCTAGTAAAATTGATTTAATAAAGCTAATTGCCATCATAGTATAACCAAGAGCAAAAAGGAAAGTAGGAACATATGGTGCTAAGTAAGCCTCTATAGTAAAAGTAGAAATATATGATGCTACGTAAGTTTCAATAAATGGTGATACTGATTCTATTCCACCTATTAGAAAGAAAATACTGGAAGCAATATCTATATGTATTTTAGTTAATTTTTTTGGATTTTCTTCTTTTCTTTTTAGTTTAATATTCAATTTTTTATTCTCAAAATAGTGATTAAAAGACCATGTGTTTAAAATCAGTGATAATACGCTTAATATAATACCAGCAATAGCAAAGTGTAGACTAAACCCAGAAATATGAAGAGCTAATGTTGCTAAATACCCAATGCCCAAAGCTACAGATAATGCAGTTAGTAAGCGTTTTGAGTAAGTGCGTATTTTTTTTTTGCACTCTAATTCATTTATTTTTTTAAAACTCATAAAATATTATCACTACTAATAAGTATATTAATATAAATTAATCTAAAAAGTCAAGAGTGCCCAAGAGAAGATTTGAACTTTCACAACTTACTAGCACCTGAAGCTAGCGTGTCTACCGATTCTGCCACTCGGACTTTTTATAGTTTACTATAACGGAATTTAATTATACAATTAAATAATTTTCGACTAAAAGAAATCAATGATAGATACAAGCCAGGTATTTTTTGCTCAAAACAATGTTAATATCAACAATATACACAAAATAGTCAATGATGCTCTAAGTGGTAGTGATGGTGGTGAGTTATTTCTGGAGTTTTGTGAGTCAGAATCCCTACTCTTTGACAATAATATATTAAAACATGTTGATTTAAATACTAGAAAAGGATTTGGTTTAAGATGTTTTTGCAACGATAGTGTATCTTTTGCCTGTTCTTCAGAAATTAGTGAGAAAGAAATTAGTAATGCAGCTTCTGTAGTAAAAAATTCAGTATCTTTAAATAAAACAAATTTTATAAATTTAAAACAGAAGAATGAAAAAAGTCTTTATTCAGAAATCAACCCAATAAACGAAAAAAGTCTCAGTACAAAAATTGCGCTACTTAATGAAGTAAATGAGTATGTAAGATCTAAAAACAGTGATGTAAAACAGGTAAAGATTACTTTAAGTGGAGAGTGGCAAGTTGTAAACATCATAAAGAATAATCATATATTTAGTGATATTAGACCTTTAGTACGTTTCAATGTATTGGTGATTTTAGAGAAAAATGGTCGCATAGAGAGAGGCTCTGCAGGACATGGGGGAAGAGATTCTTACAGTGAGTTTATTTCTGAAAATAAATGGAAAGAAATCGCGAATCAAGCATTAAATCAAGCATTAATAAATCTTGAAGCTATTTCCTCTCCAGCTGGAGAGATGACAGTCGTTTTAGGTTCAGGGTGGCCAGGAGTACTGTTGCATGAAGCAATAGGTCATGGCTTAGAAGGAGATTTTAATCGGAAAAAAATTTCAGCATTTTCAAATTCTATAGGAAAACAAGTAGCTGCTAAAGATATAACGGTAGTTGATGATGGCACTTTACCTAACTTGCGGGGATCTATCAATATAGATGATGAAGGTACTCCATCTTGTTGTAACGTCTTAATAGAAAATGGCATTTTAAAGGGCTATATGCAAGACAATATGAATGCTAAGTTGATGAGTGTAAATCCAACGGGTAATGGTAGAAGAGAAAGCTATAAAGAAGTCGTTATGCCACGCATGACAAATACATATATGTTGCCTGGATCATATACTCCTGAAGAGATAATATCTAGTGTGAAACAAGGCATATATGCAGTAAATTTTGGAGGTGGACAAGTGGATATTACATCTGGTAAGTTTGTTTTTTCTTCTTCAGAAGCTTATTTAATTAAAGATGGTAAAATTACACAGCCAATTAAAGGAGCAACATTAATAGGTGATGGACCAACAGTACTTAAAAAAGTATCTATGGTTGGCAATGATTTAAATCTTGATCCTGGTGTTGGGACATGTTCCAAGAATGGACAAAATATTCCTGTTGGTGTAGGTCAACCCACACTTAAAGTTGATTCTATTACTGTAGGTGGAACTGAGGTATAGAGTGATTAATTTTGTGGTAAATTCTGAATACGCTTAATTTTATTCACTGACACCAAAGAATGATTTCTGAGATACTTCTCCATTAGAAGTGCAATTCTCTTTGGACTGTTTAAATAACTCCACTCTGCCTGTAAAACTTTTATCTCACTTTCAGCTAGTTTAATCTCATGTTTTACCTTAATTAACTCTCTATTAAGTTCTTGAAAATGTAATTTTACCTTAAACAATGCTATAATACTGCAGAAGAATATCATTATAGATATAACACAGAATATTTTCATAACACCCTGTGTACAGCCCTTAATTTTGCTGAACGTGACCTTGGATTTTCAGTTTCCTCTTCTATGCTTGCTTTTATTATTTTCCTGTTTAGAAGAGAAAATTTTCTATGATCAACATTTTGTTCACATATGTCTTTAAAGAAATTTTTGACTATACGATCTTCCAGAGAGTGAAAAGAAACAACAATTATTTTACCGTTTTTATTTAAAACATCATGTGCGGCTTTAATACCCCTTTCTAATTCTCCTAGTTCATCGTTTACCCATATTCTTATTGCCTGAAATGTTCTAGTTGCGGGGTCTATTTTACTTTTTCCGCGAAACACTACAGAGCGAACAATATCTGCTAACTCAAACGTAGTTTTGATAAGTTGTTTTTTTCGTGCATTAACTATTGCTCTTGCAATTTTGCGAGATTGGCGTTCTCCTCCATAATTATATATCGTATTTGCAATTTCTTCTTCACGCAAAGCATTAACAAAAGTTGAAGCATTTATATGAGAAGAGCTATCCATATTCATTTTTAGAGGACCATCATGCATAAATGAAAACCCTCGCTCTCCATTGTCAATCTGCATAGATGAAACTCCTATATCAAATACCACTCCATCTATACCTGTAATGTTTTTATTATTTAACAGACTCTTTATATTGCTGAATTTATCAATAAATAAGCTTATTCTGTCTGAATATTTTTTACTCAGTTCATCATAAAATTTATTGACCTCTTCATCTCTATCGATGGCATATACTTTACAATTAGCTGCATCTAATATAGCCTTACTGTACCCTCCAGCTCCAAATGTTGCATCTAAGTAAACACATCCTTCCTGTGGTGACAGTAACGATAACATTTCTTTTAATAAAACTGGTGTGTGCGTTTTGTTCATACGATCTCTTTAATAACATTAATTTATAAATTCTTATAGTACTTTATAACGAGTTGAGTGAGTATTAAAGTGTATAGTAATGGTATAATATCATTACTTCAAAGACTATATTTATCATATTTGTGAAATATGGAGTTGAAAACTATATAATTCTTTGAATAAAAATTATTTTTTAATATGAATTTTAATGAGAATTATGATGTTTCTACAAAATTAGCTAAGTCGAGAAATGTAAACCTATCTCTTGTAGCAAATGCAAGACTTACTATTTCATGATATTGATCCTTATTCCACCCTAAATGTTCTGGTAAGTGTGGAATTGACAATTCTGTAAATATTTTTTGAAGATGTTCTACATGTAATAGATTTTGCTTAATGGCGAAGGAAATATCTTCCCATTTTTGATGAATAATCTTTTTTACTTTCTGTTGAATAATTTGTTTCTGCTCAAATATTTGTATGCATTCTTTAGTATTAAAATATTTTTTTACACTTTGTATATCTGTAGAAAATGATTTAAAATTTAGATTTCTCATCGATAATATTTTTTCCTGTAAATTAGCCATGGTAATGCTTGTGACAGCAATTTTTTCACCATGAAGCAAAGAGTAATCTTCGGTTATCATTTCAATAGCATGAGCTATAATATGTTCACCTTGACTTGCAGAATAGCTACCTCCTGAAATCACCATTCCTATTCCTGAAATTAATAAAGCCTCCATTAATATTAAAACAGTTTCTATATCATTTTTTGCTAAACCTATATACTCTCTTAATAAAATTTGTTCCATCTCATATATAAGTGTAAAAGGTAAGGTATTATATTCTGTATTAAGCAATAGATGAGACAATAGCCAGTCAGCTTGAACTGTTGATCGACAAATAAAATCTGCAAAGCCGCTTAAAGTTAATCGTGATGGTGAATTAGCAATTATACCTATATCTATATATATAGCCTTAGCAAGGTGTGCTTTAAATGAATTTTTCTTGCCATTTACTAATATTGAAGCATTTGTAGAAGTATATCCATTCATAGACGCAGCTGTTGGAAATGACACATAATCCTTTCCTTCAATATAACTTGCATACTTACAAATGTCGTTAATGGTACCACTACCAAATGCAACTATTAATTCTTTATTTTTTGCCTTGTTTTTTACCAACTCTACAACATCAAGTGAGGCTATAGAATTGCCAAAAATAATTAAATGAGAAATTTTACTCAATACACTTTTATTCAAAAAACTTACTGTATTTTCATCTGCAACTAAAAAAATGTCATTTGAGTATTGCTTACATATTTCATAAATATTTTTTGTTAAATCATTAGCTATAACTATTTCCTTTATGCTGCAAATGTGCTTAGCTTGATCTAATACTTGTTTTAAATTACACATAAAATATTTATAATTTGTATATTTTAAGGTTGAGATGAAAATAGACCCTATAGAATTAACTAAGAAGTTAATTTCTTTTGAGAGTATAACACCTAGAGATAACGGAGCAATAGAATATATATCGACTATTCTTAAAAAAAATGGCTTTGATTGCGTAGTTCTGGAATTTGGTAATAAAGTTAAGAACCTATACGCAGAATATAAAAAGGGGAGTCCAAATTTATGTTTTGCTGGACATGTTGATGTGGTACCACCAGGTCAGTTAAAAGACTGGATTTCAGATCCATTTAAGCCAGAAATTAGAAATGGAATGTTATTTGGTAGGGGTGCAGCTGATATGAAAAGTGGAGTAGCAGCATTCATTGCTGCTATGATAAATCTAATCACAGAAAAATTTCAATTTAATGGATCAATGAGTATGTTGATTACCAGTGCTGAAGAAAGTGCTGAAGAATATGGAACAAAAGCTGTTTTGAATTGGATTAATGATAAACAAAAAAAAATAGACTATTGTGTGGTTGCAGAACCAACAAGTAGTGAAAAATTAGGAGATATTGTTAAGATAGGAAGAAGAGGATCTATCATATTTAAACTAGTTTGTTATGGGAAACAAGGTCATGTTGCTTATCCAGATCTAGCCGATAATCCAATATATAAAATCATAGCTATATTAAGTAGTATAAAAAATACCACATTTGATCATGGCAATAAGTATTTTCAATCATCACATTGTGAAGTGACATCTATAGATGTTGGAAATAAGATCGATAATGTAATACCAGGTTCAGTATCTGCATGTTTTAATATTCGATATAATAATATGCAAACTCCTGATTTGTTATATAGAGCAATTGATGAAATTTGTTTGAGTGTTACTAAGAACTATAAACTTTCTGTTCATAATAGCAGAGATGTATTTTTATCTCTTCCTGATTATAATACTGATATCATGATTGATGCAATAAGTAAGGTTACCAATATTGATGCTGCTCTTAGCACAAGTGGTGGTACATCAGACGCTGCATTTATTAAGGATATTTGCCCAACTATTGAATTTGGTGTAATGAATAAAACAGCACATGCAGTTAACGAATGTGTATTAGTTAATGATATACATAGATTAAATATGATATATAAGGAATTTATAAAAAATTACTTTTATTATAATAACAAGATAACAAACAAGATTATTGAAACAAGAAATATGCCAGATTCCCCTCTATTTGCTTAATTATTACAAAATAAATATGGTGGAGTTTTTTAACTAAGCAAAAAACTAAAGAATAACGTCCTTAAAAATTGACAGATATGGAAAACCTCCTGAATAGGAATCTGTAATATGCAAAAATTGAAACGGATAATAATTACCAAGTTTTCTTCTGTTTTAACAAAAGCTTACTTGAATTTTGTTCTATATCCTCTGGCTTACTTACAAAAAGATCATCAAAATTTTCTGATCTTGTACTAGCATCTGATTGAGACATAATTAATCCTACAAAAATAATTGCTAATAAAAACCCCCCCTTGTGCTCATTGCTTTTTATTTGGCAAAAACCCACTAATTTGAGCATCCCATAGAGTTTTATAAAGTCCATTTTTGCTAAGTAGTTCCTTATGTGTACCATCTTCTACAATTTTACCTTCTTCAAACACTAAAATGCGATCCATATTAAGTAATGTAGATAGACGATGCGCTATTACTATAGTTGTTTTATTCTGCATCAATTTCCATAGAGATTCTTGAATATCACTCTCAGTTATAGAATCTAACTGCGATGTTGCTTCATCCATAATCAAGATAGGAGCATTTTTTAAAATGGTTCTTGCAATTGCAATCCGCTGTCTCTGCCCACCAGAAAGTTTAATACCTCTCTCCCCGATAAGTGAATCATAACCTTGAGAAAATTTCATAATGAATTCATGAGCATGTGCACGTCTAGCAGCATCTACAACTTCATTATCGCTAGCATCAACTTTGCCATAACGAATATTTTCCATTAAGGTTCTATGAAAAAGAGATGGATCTTGAAGAATAATTCCTACCTTTTTATGCAGAGAGTATTGTGTTACATCACGAACATCTTGTCCATCAATTAAGATATTTCCTGATGTTACATCATAAAGTCGAAGAATCAAGTTAACAAATGTTGACTTGCCAGCTCCTGAATAACCGACAATTCCTACTTTTTGACCTGGATTAATTACTAGAGATTGATTTTGAAATATTGTTTCTTTACTGTCATACTGAAAACAAACTTTATCAAAGGTAATTTTTCCTTCTTTAACAATCAATTCTGCTGCGTTTGTTTTATCTTGAATTTTTGGAATTGAAGAAATGGTTCTTAAGGCTTGAGTAATTTTTCCCCATGATTTTGAAAATTGTGAAAAGTCCTTAGATATCTCCCACATAAAATTAGCTATTGTTATATTAATACTCATAACAAAAGCAAAATCTCCAATAGTAATTATTTCATGTTTTCTTCCCTCAATTAAGAAATATAAATTAAGTATTTGCATAATTAAAAACAAGAATCCATAAAAAGTAAAAATCCACATATATAACCACTGAAGTTTCTCCTCTGCTTTAACAGTTTCATTACAGATAGACTTAAAGAATGTTTTTTCCCATGATTTATTGGCAAATAATTTTACAGATATAATATTTGAGAATATATCTACCATTTTGCCAGTAATAACTGAGTGAAGTTCTGACCATACATCTGCAAGATTTGTGATTTTTTTTGCAACGAAAAATGAAAATAATACAAATAATGATGTCCAAGATAACATTAACAAGGGAAAATAAATATTTATTTGCCATAAAAAATAAATCGCAATACCTAGCATAAACATACGGGTAAAAAACTTATCAATTACGATTTGTACAACTTCTGGAATACAATGTATTAAGTCATTAATTTTATTAGCAAGGCTGCCGGAGAACTGGTTTTGATAATAACTGTGATCTTGGTACAATAATCTTGCAAGGCTTGACTCAGCAATATTTTTACGAAGTCTTGGAATCATCTTAATTTCAAAAAAATAGCTATATACTCTGCAACTACATTCAAGCAAAAATAATATTGAAACATACGATATCGCGGGAGTTGTTACGTTATGAAAGAGATCATTTGCAGCTGATGTAGAAGCACGATCTATTATTATTTTTACTAAATATGGGCTGAATGAAGTCTCAATAGCCCATATCAAACCTGCTAACAACACTATAGAAATATGCAATAAAAATGGACTAAGTGTTTTTAAAATAAAGTATAAAACTTGTTTTGCTGTTATATTAATATTCATAGGTTTTTTAATTGATAGTTGACATGTTAGTGTATCTTAACTTACTTAAATAAGCATTGTAAGTGGTATTATTAGAGAAAATGAGAAAAAAACTAGTTGAACTCCTTTGCATTATGCTGCTGTTCTTGGATACAGAAGTATATTAATATTCTTGTTAGAATATAAGGCATTAATAATATCAAAATTACTGATTTTTTCTGCAGAATGTTTATCTATAAAGTAAAGTAGTTCTATTTTATTTTTATTCTCTCTTTCTCATTCCCTCTGTTATTATTTCTAGTAATTGGTGTAATCAAAACAGTTAAATTTCATAATTGAAAGAAAATATTAATTTCTTTTGTGTTTTACAGTGCTTGTACAATAATTCTAAATTCAGAATGTATAATCAAAAAAACATACTAAATGATTGTCTCTGTCTTTTTATGATGAAGAACAAAATTTTGTAAAGGGTTGTTTATGTTATCTCAAGCTTTCTTGAAAGATCGAATTTATCAATATGAAGACCTACTTTATTGTATTTGCAATACCAATATATAGGTCTATCATAAATTCATTAATTTTAAAAAACTATACATTAGTGAAATTTAGTTAGTTTATCTATAGTTTTTGTAATAATTCTTGGAGTGTCAGGAGAAAGTTTTAGTCTACTTAACTTATTTATAGTTGACTTGCTATCTTCATTTTTTATAAATTCACATAAAATATTTTCTATTCCATGAGTAATATTTTCGTACTTTCTCAGAGGGTGATTATGTGGATATTTATTGATGGTCTTGATGCTAGAGTATTCAACAAAAGCTTGATTTTTAAATATAAGCTGTCTGAGTTTTTCTCTTAGATTTTTTTCTTCACCTTCTGCTAATAAATTAGACTTTATTAATGCTTCTCCAATGAAGTTTATAACTTGGTGTACTTCAGAATGCACAGTAACGTTGACTGTATTTTCCTCTATTGTGTAATCATAAGTATTTTTTTCACGCTTTAACAATGCTAAAAATTTCTTACTACTTTGTGAATTTAGCTCGAGATGTTCTTCACTCATAGGTGTCATTATGAATGTGTTTTTATTAACCCTAATGTTAAATTGCGGAAGATTTTGAGCAATCAAAAAAGCTATATCTTTAGATTCAAGAGCATTATTATATGCAGCTATTAACGTGTAAGATATTATATGGTTGCTAATTTTAATTCCATGTTTAATCGAATGATGTAGTATATTTTCAATGTCATTATATGTAAAATCTGTAGCTTTTAATAAATTAACAGTTCATTTGTGTGATGTTGCTTATATTCTATACTTACTTCTTCTGTAAAAAGAGTTTTAGCTGCTTTATGCTTATCAAGTACTGTGAAAATCTTGATGAAATTCTGTAAATCCTCTTTATTAGCTAAATCAATGCTAACTAAATTCTTCTTGATAATTGAAATGTTTTTTATCATTTTGTCCTCATTATAAATAAATTTACTAAATGAATTGTATTTTTAATTTATTAAAATTTACTTAAACTTGGTACATTAGACTTACTGTTACATCTCAGAACAGTACAAAGCTATATCAAATCATCGATATTATCATTCAACGAGCTATATTCTTCATATTCCATATGATGACTTGGATCGCTGGTTAAATTAGTATTACTACTTTTACTAAGCATACTATTCAGTATATTGTCTAATTCTCCTGAATTTTCGAGGTCGATTAACTTATCGCTTCCTCGAATATGATGTATATAATTTCCATCTTCATCAGTAACAAAAATTTGTGGAACTTTCTCTACATTATACTTGGATTTTATTATATTAAATAATTTTGGATCTTTAATAACATCTATTTCTTCGTATTGAATGCCCTTATCATCTAATAATTTTTTTGCTCTTATGCAATATGGACAACCTTGCTTTACATATATTATAATATTTTTATTCATAAAATACCTAAATGTAACCTAAACTTATACTATAATATAAAGAAATATATAAATATCAAATCATATGCATAAACAGGAGTTTGGGGTAGTGTTAACTTTTGGAAATTTTGATGGAATTCATTTAGGACATAAGCTTGCTATTTCTACTTTAAAGAGAATATCACAAGAGGTTGGATTACCTTCTGCTATTCTAACTTTTGAACCTCATCCCTCAACTTTTTTATTTAATAAAAATAACTTTAGATTGACAAATCAGGAACAAAAAGTGGAGTTAATAAATAGTTATGGGGTGGATAGTTTGCATATAATAGAATTTAATAAAGATTTTTCTCATATAAATTGCAGTGAATTCATAGATAAGATTTTAATAGGTCGG